>JAUVEG010000163.1 GCA_030594925.1 Gammaproteobacteria bacterium | reverse complement strand
ATCGAGCTGCCGCAGCCCTGCTATCTGGTGGTAAAACCCCCGTTGGAGATCGCTACTGAAAAATTATTTTCAGATCAGGAATTGAAAAGAGACTGCTCTCCTATTACAATAGCCGACTTTATTGCAGGTGACAGGCTCAATGTCTTCACCGCCGTGGTCAAAAAGCGCTATCCGGCAGTTGCAGAGATGATGAGGCAGCTGGAAAAATTCGGAGAAGTCAGATTGACGGGAACGGGCGCATGCCTCTTTCTCAGCTTCGAGACACAGCAACAGGCCATTGAGGCAGCACAGCAGATCCCGCAGCAGTGGGACTATTTTGTTGCACAGGGTTTAAACAGGTCGCCGCTCCACCGGCGATTAGACAATGCATAAAGAACCATTTTTGGGGCGTCGGCAAGCGGTTAAGCCACTAGACTTTGACTCTAGCATCGTAGGTTCGATTCCTACCGCCCCAGCCATATTCAACCTGCCGCCCTGCTTTGTGCGGGCGGACAGGCTCCTGGCAGTCAGCACAATACCATGAGGGTGCTACCGTGGCGGCAAGCGGTATGATGGTCTTCTCCGGAAATGCGAATCCGGAACTGAGCAGCAAGATTGCAGAGCGTCTTGCCCTGCCTCTTGGCAAGGCGAAAGTCGGCCAGTTCAGCGACGGCGAAATTCTGGTGGAAATCCAGGAAAATATCCGCGGTCGCGATGTTTTTGTGGTGCAGTCGACGTCAGCGCCGACCAACGACAATCTCATGGAGTTGCTGGTCATGATCGATGCCGTGCGTCTCGCCTCGGCAGGACGCATTACCGCTGTCATTCCCTATTTTGGTTATGCGCGGCAGGATCGCCGTTCGCGTTCATCGCGCGTCCCCATTACTGCAAGACTGGTTGCCAAGATGATCAGCACCGCCGGGGCAGACCGGGTGCTGACCATGGATCTGCATGCAGACCAGATACAGGGTTTCTTTGATATCCCGGTTGACAATGTCTATGCCTCTCCGGTGCTGCTTCAGGATATCTGGTTAAGGCAGTATCCGGACATG
Source organism: Gammaproteobacteria bacterium (assembly GCA_030594925.1). Classification (GTDB taxonomy): domain Bacteria; phylum Pseudomonadota; class Gammaproteobacteria; order Chromatiales; family Chromatiaceae; genus Sva-25. The sequence goes on along the minus strand of JAUVEG010000163.1, from coordinate 3,390 downwards.
ATGGTGGTGTCGCCGGATGTTGGCGGTGTCGTGCGTGCGCGGGCACTGGCCAAACGGTTGGATGATGCGGATCTGGCCATTATCGACAAGCGCCGTCCGCAGGCCAATGTGGCGGAAGTGATGAATATCATCGGTGATGTCAATGGACGCACCTGCATCATGATCGATGATCTGGTCGATACCGCTGGCACAATCTGTCATGCTGCCGGGGCGTTGAAAGAGAAGGGGGCCAACAAGGTCTATGCCTACTGCTCCCATGCTGTGCTTTCGGGGCCGGCGTTGGCGAATCTTCAGCAGTCCCGGCTCGATGAGCTTGTGGTGACAAACTCGATAGCGCTGTCGCCTGAGGCGCAGAAGTGTGATAAAATTAGACAATTAAGCATTGCTGATCTGCTGGCTGAAACCATGCGCCGCATCAGTAATTCAGAATCCGTCAGTTCGCTGTTTGTGGACTGACAACTTCCCCGGAAGAGCAGTTTCGCTGCTCTTTTGCCGGAAAATCGCCCTGTTGAATCCTGGTCGCGGGTTGGCAGGGCTTTTCTTTTCATCAGCATTTATTGGGAGAAATCCATGGCTGACACGACGTTAACTATTATTGCTCAATCCCGTACAGACTCAGGGAAAGGTGCGAGCCGCCGCCTGCGTCGCACGGGTCTGGTTCCTGGAATCATCTATGGAATCGGTAATGATCCGCAAAGCATCTCGGTAAAGCATAACGAGCTTGTGCATCAGTTGGAGAACGAGGCTTTTTACTCATCTATCCTCAGTGTGGAGATCGACGGAAAAGCGCAAAAAGTCGTACTCAAGGATATGCAGCGCCATCCTGCAAGACCTTTTATCATGCACCTCGACCTGATGCGTATCAGCAGCAAAGAGGTGATCAAAATGTCTATTCCCTTGCACTTTTTGGGTGAGGAGGAAGCGCCTGGCGTCAAGGAGGGTGGAACTGCATCGCATCACTTTACAGAGGTTGAAGTCAGCTGTCTGCCGGCTGATCTTCCCGAGTTCATCGATGTCGATGTCTCTGCCATGGAGATAGGCGATGCCATTCATCTCTCCCAGATCAAGCTTCCCGAGGGTGTTGAACTGCCTGTGCTGGCGCTGGGTGAAGATCACGACATGGCTGTTGTCGCGATACTCGCTGCACGCGTTGAAGTCGAGGAGGAGCCGGAAGAGGTCGCTGAGGCTGCTGAAGGCGAGGCTGAATCAGCTGATGAAGAGGACTCCGAAGAGTCATAACACAGAGTATATTGCTGTGTAGAGCAAGGGGGCGTTTGTTAAACAAATGCCCCCTTTTTTTGATAGTCAGCCGGGGGGTTGAGTCTCAATGACTAGGCATGAAACCCTTCTTGATCTCTCGCCAAGACGCCAAGCTCGCCAAGAAAATCCTTTGCGGTCTTGGCGTCCTGGCGAGAGAAAATGTTTTTTACCATGCCTTGTTAGTCTGAGATTTGACTTCGCCAGATAGTTGGAATATGACTCATTTGTATAGATATTGAGTAACTTCTCAAAAAGGCCGTGCATTAATTAAGTCTGTACAGGGTTGGGATCAGCATTTCAGGGACGCGTGAATACATCCCTGTAAGCTCTGATAAAGCATCCCTGTTTTCTACAGCCCTGAAAAGCAAATCCCAACCCTGCTTCCTACACGGGGTTATTGAGATGTTACGATATTGAGCGTTCAAGAAGTACTGGTAAATTGAGGTTGTTCCATGTCTGAATCACAAACAATTCAATTGATCGTCGGTTTGGGAAATCCCGGCGAGAAGTATCTTCACACCAGGCACAATGCCGGCTTCTGGTTTGCTGATGCAGTCGCTTGCCGTTATGGCGCTGTTTTTCGTCAGGAGAAGCGGTTTTTTGGCGAGGCTTGTCAGCTGCAGGCCGGGTCACACTCCTGCCGTCTGCTGAAACCGATGGTGTTTATGAACCGCAGCGGCCAGTCCGTCGCTGCCATCTGCAACTTCTTCAAGCTGGAGCCGCAGCAGTTGCTGGTCGTGCATGACGAGCTGGACTTGCCGCCGGGCGTGGTTCGTTTCAAGCAGGGGGGAGGGCACGGCGGCCACAATGGCCTGCGGGATATTCACAAGGCCATTGGCGCCGATTATTGTCGATTACGGGTTGGCATCGGACATCCCGGCCATAAAAGCCAGGTTGTCGATTATGTGCTGAAAAAAGCCTCCAGAGCCGACGATGCGCTTATGCATGATGCGATTTCACGTGCTGTGGATGAGGTCCCCGACCTGCTGGCCGGTGACTATCAGCGCGTCATGAACCGTCTACACTAGTAATCCTTGAGCGACCAACATGTTTACAAATGAGTCAAGTTTTAATAATAACTCTCGCAAAGCCGCAAAGAACGCCAAGAAAAACCTTTGCGGTCTTTGCGTCTTGGCGAGAGGAAATATTTTTTGGCTCTGTCCACGTTAAGTGTTGGTCATCCGTAACTATCTGTTTTTATGGGCGTGCATCTAAGCGCGAATGCTGGTACTTGCTGAACTCGCTGCCCATACCAACACTTAACGCAGACAGAGCCTATTTTTTCATGCCTCGTCAGTCTGAGACGTGGTCTCGCTAGTTTTCTACGGGGAAGAGGCAACTATGTAACATCTCAATAATCCCATGCGGCATTTCAGCCTCCCCCTTTATGAAAGGGGGATTGAGGGGGATTTTTTTATCATGCATGGACCTATTCAGTGGCTCCGTAGGTCTTTGAGGCACTCCATGGAGGGCTTTTCGCCTTTGGCGAGCGCCTCGCGATAGTGACTGATGCAGCAGGCGAGCATTCTACCCCGAAAAAAGAGCCTGTAGCCGCCATACGCGGTAAGCATGACGCCAACGATTGTTATCAGCAAAAAGTCTGAATGAATCAGCAGGGCGCCGAGCAAAAACCATGCAAAGGGCACAGCCGTGGGGGTTCTCTGTGAACGTTCGATGTCCTCCCTGATGTGTGTGCAAATAGTCATGTCGTACCTCGCAAACAGTGTTAAATCATTTAAGTATTAAGAGGTATTTTACCAAATGCTTATATTGATGCAACATGATATTTATCAACTGCATGCATTATGCGTCGTAAGTCATTGAAACGCATCAGGCGGTGCTAAAACCCCGCTTCCACGTTTATCGAGGCAAAAAAAACCTCCACAGCCCATTCACGGGCCTGGAGGTTTGGTTAAAGCAGTGGCTTATTTACAGGGTTTCTTCTCGCCGCCGACTTTTCCGGTGAGCAGCAGGAACTGTTCGAAGGGGCCGAGGACGCTCATCGCCTCCATCTTGGGGCCGCTGAACTTCAACTTGCCGGTGCCCATCGCCATCTTGGGTCCGCAGAAGGATTCACCCTTGCCGATGCAGGTCCAGTTCTTGTCGGAGGCGTGCATCACGTAATCGAAA
>JAUVEG010000123.1 GCA_030594925.1 Gammaproteobacteria bacterium | reverse complement strand
ACAGGCTGATATTGAGGCGATCGCAGCCAATGGCTGCCATGCGATAACGGTGATATCGGCCCTGACGGTTCAAGATACCAGCAATGTGTTTCAGATGATCCCGGTAAAGGCCAGTATATTACGCCGTCAGCTTGATGTGCTGCTGGATGATATGCCGGTTGCTGCTGTCAAGATCGGTTTGATCGGTAATGCAGAGAATGCCAGGGTGATCGCACAACGACTCAGGAGGATGCCGCAGATTCCAGTCATCGTGGATCCCGTGCTCGCTGCCGGCGGAGGTTCTGAGCTGGCCACAGATGCGCTGCTGCAGTTTTATAGAAATGAGTTGCTGCCATTAACCACGGTATTCACTCCGAATCTCCCCGAAGCACAGCGCCTGAGTGAGAAGAGTGAGGTTGATAGCTGTGCTTTTGCACTGCTGGATAAAGGAGCAAAGAATGTTCTGATTACCGGTGGACATGAACAGGTGAATGCTGTCGTCAACCGCCTCTATGACAGTAGCGGAAATGTGGAGGAGTGGCACTGGCCGATTCTCGAGGGTGAGTTTCACGGCTCCGGCTGTACCCTGTCGTCTGCAATAGCCGCCTATGTAGCGCAGCAAATCCCGTTGAAACTTGCGCTGCGTCTTGCGCAGGCATACACCTGCGACACCCTGGATAAAGCCCGTCAACTGGGCAAGGGGCAGCTGATTCCTCTGCGAGTCGCCGGTTGCAGCAATGGTGATAGTGAGTGAAACTATCCGGGTTGTATGCCATAACCACACCCTCGCAGTATCTTCCGCAACAGGTTGAAGCAGCCATTGCCGGTGGCGCACGGGTGATACAATACCGCGATAAAAGCAGTCACCAGTCGCTGCGCTTTCAACAGGCGCGGCAGTTAAGCCTGATATGCCGTGCAGCGAAGATCCCCTTGATTATCAATGATGATGTTGAACTGGCTGCCAGGGTTTCAGCTGCCGGTGTGCATCTGGGACGCGATGATATTGCCCTGAAAAACGCGCGCGGGGATCTTGGCGATGACGCCATTATCGGCGTCTCCTGTTACAACGACTTTGATCTGGCCGTGCAGGCACAGCAACTGGGTGCGGACTATATCGCCTTTGGCAGTTTTTTTGCATCTCCGACCAAGCCGCTTGCAGCAAAGGCTGATAGAGCCTTATTGCAGCGTGCAAAACAGGAACTGGAGATTCCCGTAGTTGCGATTGGCGGCATAACACCGGACAATGGCAAGTTATTGATTGAGGCCGGTGCCGATATGCTGGCAGTGATTTCAGCACTCTTTACACAAGCGGATGTCGAACAGGCCAGCCGCAGCTTTGCACAACTATTTTCGGAGGAGGAACAATGAGTCAGTCCAGCGATCTGTTTGCGCAGGCGCAGTTGCATATACCCGGAGGGGTCAATTCACCGGTGCGCGCCTTCAAAGGCGTTGGCGGCGACCCGGTTTTCATCGACTCAGCAGCAGGAGCCTGGCTCTATGATGCGGATGGCAAGCGCTATATCGACTATGTCGGCTCCTGGGGACCAATGATCCTGGGACACGCCCATCCTCAGGTGATTGAGGCCGTTGAAGCTGTGGTGCGCAAGGGGCTCTCTTTTGGCGCCCCTACCGCGCTTGAAACACAAATGGCCGACAAGGTTTGTGAGCTGATGCCATCCATTGAAATGGTGCGCATGGTCTCCTCCGGCACGGAAGCGACCATGAGCGCCATTCGCCTGGCGCGAGGCTTTACCGGGCGTGACAAAATCGTCAAATTCGAGGGCTGTTATCACGGCCACTCCGATTCACTGCTGGTCAAGGCAGGCTCTGGCGCACTCACATTTGGCGAGCCCTCATCGCCGGGAGTTCCGGCATCACTGGCCGAACACACCATTACGCTGAACTACAATGACAGCGCCCAGGTGCGTGAGACTTTCTCCAGCATCGGTGATCAAATCGCCTGTATCATCGTTGAACCCGTTGCCGGCAATATGAACTGCATTCCGCCTCTTCCCGGTTTTCTCGAAACCCTGCGCAGTGAATGCGATAAATCGGGTGCGGTGCTGATATTCGATGAGGTGATGACGGGTTTTCGCGTGGCGCTTGGCGGGGCGCAGGCACTGTATGACGTCAAACCAGATCTCACCACGCTGGGAAAAGTGATTGGCGGCGGCATGCCGGTTGGCGCATTTGGCGGCAAACGCGAAATCATGGAAGAAATTTCGCCGCTGGGCCCTGTCTACCAGGCGGGAACACTCTCAGGCAACCCGATAGCCATGACTGCCGGCCTGAAAACACTGGAGCTGATCTCCCGGACCGATTTCTACAGCAAACTGACAGCCAAAACCGAAGCGCTGGTCGGCGGTTTGAAAATGAGAGCTGCAGCCGCCGGTGTCCCGGTCACTACCAATCAGGTTGGAGGCATGTTCGGACTCTTTTTCAGCGATGCTGAGAAGGTATCTGACTTTTCGCAGTCGATGGCCTGTGATCAGGATCGATTCAGGAAATTCTTCCATGCGATGCTGGATCGCGGCGTCTATCTGGCGCCCTCCGCGTTTGAAGCGGGCTTTGTCTCTGCTGCGCATAGTGATGAGGATCTGCAGCAAACCCTGGATGCTGCAGAAGAGTCCTTTGCAGAAGTGGTGTGAGGGATCACCCCTGACAAAAACAGGAACCACGGAACACACTGAATACACGGAAAGGAAAACAAGAGGTGGTATCTTTCGATAATGTGGAAAATTATTTCATCTTTATGCTGAGAGTCTTTATGCAGCAAAAGATCCCTCTGCCGTACATGGATGTACAAATGCCGTGAGGGCAGGATGCACAGGAACGGCCTTCGTCGAGATGACAAGCTGAATAATGAAGGATCTCCAAAAAACAATTCCGTGTTGTCCGTGTGTTCCGTGGTTAGAAAATTGGTTGCTGCCTGGTAACAATCCATGATGGAATTGCTGGATTCTCTCATCACCTGGGTCAATGCGCATCCGCACTGGGCCGGAATTATCGTTTTTCTGGTAGCGTTTAGTGAATCGCTGGCAGTTGTCGGCATGATCGTTCCGGGCGTGGTGATGATGTTTGCGGCAGGCGCCCTGGTCGGCGCCGGCGCAGTAGAGTTCATGGGCATCTACTGGTGGGCTGTTGCCGGGGCTGTATTGGGTGACGGGCTCAGTTATTGGGTTGGTCATCACTACAAAGAGCATCTCTGCTCGATGTGGCCTTTTTCAAAACACCCGCAAATGCTTGACAAGGGGATCGGCTTTTTCCAGCGCTGGGGGGGTAAAAGCGTTGCTCTGGGGCGTTTTTTTGGTCCTGTCAGAGCCGTTATCCCACTCGTAGCCGGTATGATGGAGATGCCGCTGCAGCGATTCCTGGTTGCCAATATTTTGTCGGCACTGGGGTGGGCGATTGCTTATCTGCTGCCGGGTATTGTCATTGGCGTCTCTCTGGACCTCGCCTCCGAAGTGGCCTTGCATCTGTTGGTCTTGGGAGTGGTGGTCATTACCGGGCTGTGGTTGCTGTTGTGGCTGGCAAGGCTGCTGTTTTTCCTGTTTCAGCCCGTGGCGGTACGCTTTGTCCGCTGGCTGCTGGATTTCTCCCGCGGAGAGACCCTGCCACGGCGTTTGGCCGCAGCACTGGCGGACCCGGGCCATAAAGAGGCGCAGGGACTGGCATTTATGGCGGCATTGCTGCTGCTGATGATATTCTCCATCACGCTGATTGCATCGCTGCTGTTCGGTTTCCATGGCTTTGGCCCCATCGATCATGCGGTTCATGATGGCCTGATGGCGTTGCGTTCACCAACTGCCGACAGCCTGATGGTTTTCATCACCATGCTTGGTGATACCTGGGTACTGATTGGCTTGAGTCTTGCTGTATTGCTGCTGCTCCTGCGGCAACATCCCGCAACGGCATGGCACTGGCTGGCGGCTGTTGCATTTGCATTCATTGTGGTGTTTCTGCTCAAGCATGGGTTGCGTGTTCCCCGACCGGAAGAGGCGACCGCTGAAGGCTGGTCATTCCCATCGGGGCATACATTAAAAAGTACAGTAATTTACGGCTTTCTCGCCCTGTTGCTGAGTACTCCGCTGAAGGCGTCAGGACGTATGTCTGTCTACGCAGGTACGGCCGCGCTGGTTGCTCTGATCGGTTTTTCACGACTCTATCTCGGGGTTCACTGGTTCTCGGATGTAGCAGCCGGCTGGTCAATTGGTATTCTGTGGGTGACGATCCTTGGACTTGCATGGCGTCATCATCCGCATCCTCCACTGAATACAAGGGTACTGGCAGGAGCAGTGATTGTCTGGCTGCTGGTTGCAAGTGTCTGGCATCTGACTGAGCGTCAACAGGCGCAACTGGCCCTCTATCAGCCGAAGTATGATGTGATTACAGTGGGCCTTGAGGAGTGGCGGCAGAGCGCACCATTGCCGCAGTGGCGCGAGACGCTGTTTGCAGGGCGCGACCCGTTAGGTTTGCGATTTAGTGGTGAGATCAAGAGTGTTGAGCAATTGCTGCAGCAGCATGAATGGAATATCTCAAAGCCTTTTCGGGCGCTGGATCTGATGCAGAATCTGATTCCGCAACAGCGGGCGCCAGAGTTGCCGGCAGTGCCAAAACTCTATGACGGCCGGGAGCCCACCCTCACCATGACAAAAATAGTCGACAACCGTTATCTGGTACTGCGTCTGTGGTTGAGCAATTTTGAGGTGGGAGGTTGTCAGGTCTGGCTTGGACATCTCACTGAACAGCGGGAGAGATCATTGGCGGGAATCCTGCGCATCCCTGACAGTGTCGGCTCGGAGTTTGCAAGAGAGCAGGAGAGGGAGGTGCAGCAACTGCTTAATACAGTTAAAGCATGCCCGGCAGAACTCTCGCTCAATCCCCCCAGCGCTCACCGAGCGAATGTGCTACGTTCAGATGATCCAGTATCCTTGCAACCAAAAAATCAATAATCTCATCAACGGAGGCGGGATTAAAATAAAACCCCGGATTCGCCGGCATGATGGTTGCTCCGGCCTGTGACAGTTTGAGCATGTTCTCAATATTGATTGTTGAGAATGGAGTTTCACGAACCACCATGATCAATGGTTTGCGCTCTTTCAGCATGACA
>JAUVEG010000041.1 GCA_030594925.1 Gammaproteobacteria bacterium | reverse complement strand
GGCCTGCGGAAACTGGCGAAATGCATCTGCCAGAGACGATCCTTCGGTAACCCGGGAGCGCAGGGCGGTCAAAAGATGCCGCTGCCACTGCTTGTTGCTTTGCGAAGAGAGCACACCCAGCGCCTTTTCGACCGGCAGACGCGAACGCAGCAGGGTTGCCAGCTGGCGGGTGAACATGGAGAGATCCGTCGGGTTGAAACGACGATCGACAGCAGAGCTCTTGCGTTGCTCTTTTGTCACCTTCGCTCCCGTGAGACCGCGGCGACTGCCACTCACCTCTTCCATGGAGACCGGATTCATTCCATCATTGCGCAGACGATGCCGCAGGTGTTTTGGTGAATCCGCCTCCCACACGCCTTTGTGTATGCGCCCTTTTTGATCCAGCGCCTGCCACGAGAATGCGGGCATCTAGTGCTCCATCAAGGTTGGTTTGAGGTATTCAGTTGGTCTGTCAGCGCCCATGGCAAGGCGCGTCTCACAGCAACTGGCCTGGTCCTTTGCAAGAGGCGTAACGCAGCTATGGACGTTGACAGGCCAACCCTTCGGGCGTTGCAGTGGTGCTCCGCCACTGCGTTTCAGCTTTTGGCAAGGAGTATGGCCATTACCTGCAAGCTGCGCCTTGTTGCGAAGCACCACTGTAACGCTGAACCCATCAAACCAACCTTGATGGAGCACTAGGCTTCCCCGGAATCGTTGTCTTCTTCAAGTCCGGCGACACGCACGACTTCATCCAGGGATGTGCGGCCCTCCAGTACCAGTGATAACCCCATCTGCTGGAGGGTATCGCTTTTGCTGCGGATGTGCTGCAGCATCTCCTGCTCACTGGCCCGGGAGTGGATCAGACGCTGCAGCGTGCGATCGATATGAATGAATTCGTAGATTCCCGTACGTCCGTAATAGCCGCTGTAAGCGCAGCTGCGGCAACCCTTTGCATGGTAGGTGAGAGGAGCGTCCTGCACATCAATCCCCATGAGATGACACTCCGCCTCATCGGCAGGACTCGCTTCCTTGCACTCTTCGCACAACAGCCGCACCAGTCTTTGCGCCATGACAGCATTGAGACTGGATGAGAGCAGAAATGGCTCGACCCCCATGTCGCGCATGCGCGTAATGGCGCCGATGGCGGTATTGGTGTGTAGGGTGGAAAAAACCATGTGACCTGTGAGACTCGCCTGTACCGCAATCTCTGCAGTCTCCAGGTCACGGATCTCACCGACCATGATGACGTCCGGATCCTGACGCAGAATGGAGCGCAACCCGGCGGCAAAGGTCATGCCGATACTGCTGATGACCTGCGTCTGATTGATACCGTCAATATAGTATTCGATCGGGTCCTCGACCGTCATGATGTTGCGAATCTGGTCATTGAGATTGCCGAGCATGGCATACAGGCTGGTTGTTTTACCCGAGCCGGTCGGACCTGTTACCAATAGAATGCCGTGAGGCTGCTGGATCTCTCTCTCGATACGGCTGCGAATATCTTCAGGCATACCGAGGTGTTTTAATTCAAGTCTTCCCGCCTGTTTGTCCAGCAGACGCATCACCACCTTCTCGGCATTTGCAGAGGGGATAGTAGAAACCCGTACATCCACTGCCCTGCCGCCCAGCTTCAGGGAGATGCGCCCATCCTGCGGCAGGCGCTTCTCGGCAATATCCAGTTTTGCCATCACCTTGATACGCGAGATAATCGGCAGCGCCAGTTTACGTTCCGGCTCCAGCACCTCTTTGAGTGAACCATCCACGCGAAAACGGATGCGCAGTCTGCTTTCATAGGGTTCGATATGAATGTCAGAGGCATTGTTGCGAATCGCTTCGGTCAACAGCGCATTGATAAGGCGTATGATGGGAGCGTCGTCCGCGCTCTCCAGCAGATCCTCAGGCTCCTGGATCTCGTCGACCAGGCGATGCAGATCAAACCCGGAGTCCAGCCCCTGCACGTCACTCATCGCTGATGTCGCACTCTCCTCCTGCTGTGTCTGCAACAGGCGGTTGAATTGCTGCTCCTCAACGACCTGAAGCGGCGCCGTTTTACCCACGAAACGCCGCACTTCGGCAAAATAACGCGGGGTGTAGTCAGGCCGGGCAATGATTACAAGTTGACCATCCTGTTGATCCAGGATGAGTCCGTAGCGGCGTGAGAAGGCATAGGGGAGATGCCTCTGCTGCTGACTTTCATCAACAGCTGCAGTATCGTCCAGATCGACAGTTACAGAATCCACCATAATCTGCTCTTCCATCAGTGGGTCCAGAATTCAAATTCCTGCTCGACGTATTCCTGCTCGACGTAGACAGGTTCTGACGGAGGGATCCTTTTCGCGTCCTCGATCACATGCCCCCTGCTGTCACGTGGCTGCAGAAGCGGCTGGTCGACCTCCCCGATCAACGGCACACCCTTCTGGTACTTGTCCAGTTGCTCTTCACGCATATTCCGGTAACGCTTTCCGGTAGCACTCAGATTCTGATGATTGTTGCGCAGAATAGTTGGCTGGATGAAGAGCATCAGGTTGCGTTTGGATTTGTTTGTGCCGCGATGCGTGAACGCCTCGCCCAGTATCGGAATATCACCAATAAAAGGGATTCGCTGCTCTGTCTCAGTCACCACTTCATCGATCAAGCCCCCCAGTACGAGGATGCTTTTATTATCGACGATGACGTTGGTTTTGATGGTGCGCTGGTTGGTGATGATCTCGCCCCGCCCAATCGTAGCCGTTTGCTGCGCATTGACATTGGATATCTCCTGGTCGATGCTGAGCTTGACGGCATCACCTTCACTGATCTGCGGAGTGATTTTCAGGGTCAGGCCGACATTTTTACGTTCGATCGTCTGAAACGGATTGCTCGGGCTGGAGCCATCGCCCGTACCTGTATAGGAACCTGTGACAAAAGGCACCTCCTGACCAACGGTGATTTCAGCCTCTTCATTATCCATTGTCAGCAAGCTCGGGGTGGAGAGTATGTTGACATCCGAATCGTTGTCGAGCGCACTCGCCAGAGCAAGAAAGGAGTAGTCGCCTCCACTGATCAATCCTGCAAGCGAACCGACACCAAGTTGTGAAAATTGCTTGAAGGTCGAATCACTCGCCACATCATCTCCTATAACGCCATCAGCGACGCCAAGCAGATCATTGTTGGCGCCAATCCATTGAATGCCCAGTTCGGCATCCTTGACGCGAAACAGCTCGGCAATAATCACTTCAACCAGCACCTGGGAGCGCCTTACATCCAGTTTTCTGATGATACTCCTCAGGTCGCGCATTTTGTCCGGACGGGCCGTGATGATGAGGCTGTTGGTCTGCTCATCGGCCTGTACAGTTGTTATCTGTGTAGCAGCGGCTGCTCCGGATTTTCCTTTGCCAGCTGCGCCTATGCCACCCGCAACTCCCGACGGAACCGAACGGCCTGATGCCAGACTTTCAATAATCGGGGCAAGATCCGCTGCATTGGCAAACCGCAGGGAAACAACATGGATATTCCTGGCATCTTTGACCTGTGAATCGAGACGCTTGACGATGCGGGTGATCTTTTCCCGGAAGCCCTTGTTGCCGGAGACCAGCAATGAGTTCGTGCGTGTATCGGCCACCAGTTTGCTGCCACCTTGTCTGCCGGCTCCTTTCCCCTTTACTGCTCCCGCTGCAGCAACCAACGTTTGCAACGTCTTGACGATCTCCGTAGCGTCTGCGTGATAGAGTTTAATGGTGTCGATCTGCGATTCCGTCGCCTGGTCCAGGGTTTCCAGCATGTCGTGGATCTTGTTGATGGTGCGACGACTGGCTGCAACGATCAGGCTGTTGGAGTTTGCATGCGCCGCCAGGTGCCCCTCCTTCTCCACCAGGGGGCGCAGAATTGGAACCATCTGTACCGCAGGAACATGCCTGACAGGAATCACCTGAACTTCGACAATGTCGTCGGAAGCATCAGTGCGCACACTTTCACTGAAGGTTGCATGCTCCCGCTCGCCGCTGGCCGGAAGAATTTGCACCAGTGTGCCCTGGTCGATGGCAATAAAACCGTGTGTCTTCAAAATTGTCAAAAAGGTCGTGTAGAGCTGCTCCCCATCGATGGGCTCGGCGGAAATTACAGTTACCTTGCCCTTGACGCGCGGATCAACCAGGAAATTTCTGCCGGTCACCTTGGAGACCATTTCGGCAACCTCGCGGATGTCGGTATCCTTGAAGTTGATCGTAACCAGCTCTTTTGCCAGCACTGCGCCACCCGGCACTGCAGAAAATGTTATTACGGCCAGCAGTATGAGAAGTCGGCTCATCAATCTATTACTCCACTACAACATTTAAATCACGCGGTTTGCCGCCGCGTTCTATTCTCAGGTTTATCATGCTACCCGATGCCAGAGAGGCAATCACTTCACTTAATTGTCCTGGGTCCGTGATGGGGAGATCATTGACGTTCAGCATAATATCCCCCGCTCTTAATCCAACACTCTTGAGTAACTTGCGATCTTTTCCATGCAGCAGGCGATAGCCATACAATTCACCATTGCGCTGCACCGGGGAGACTCTGACCAGATCAATCAACGAAAGAGGATCTTCCTGGAGTTGTACCCTGTATTCCGACAATTTCAACTTTGTCTCTTCATCAACCTGATATGTGATTGCCTTCGCCTCTTTTCTATCAGAGAATGAGGTCCTTTGAGGTTTCTGTTTCTCCTGCAACATCCCGGCTTCACGATCGCTCGCCTTGAGCTGGTCGGCGGGAATCAGATAGAAAATCCTTTCAGCACTGCCGTCTGACGCGATAAAAGCCCTCGGCTGGATTGCCTTGACGACCACGCCCTCCTGGATCTCTGCACCACTTTTCAGAACCCTGGTCTCGCCCTTCTCCCTGATGCTGATATAGGAGTTTTGCGGCGTGGAGGAGAGCATGACGCCAATAAGCGTCACATCCAGTCTCTGCAATGCAGCAGGATTTTTTGGCTTGCTGATTTGCACTTTTTTGATGGCCGGCTGTTTTACAACTTCCGCCTTGCCAAACAGCGCTATTGAATTCCAGTCGATGGTTCTCTTGCCGGGTAAATTCTGTACAGATACAGCTTCACTCTCATTCATCGCGGGAAGCGTCGTGGCGCTGTCAAACATCGTCCATGTCAACTTCGCCAGTTGCGCAGCTATCATTAACAGCAGAAACGCAATCAGGAGGTACGGAATCATGGAGACGAAATTTCCGCTACGCAAGCTCATCGGAGATTTTCACTATAATGCATTAAAATAATTATATATTATCGCATAAAACAGGGAGGTTTTAGGTTTTAAGTTTTAAGTTTTAGGGTTGATGTTTTCACCTAAAACTTAAAACCTAACACTTAAAACTTTCCCACCTAAAACTTCCCTACCTAACTCCTGCCCCGTCTACTTTGACGATACTCGATGGGTGCAATTGCGACGCCCTTTAGTCCGGCCATCTCCAGCAACTCCTGGCTCTCCGACGGCTTGAGTGAGCGCCACTGCCCCACCTTGACGCTGCTGTCGAGAATCACCGGACCAAAGCGCACCCGTTTGAGACGATTCACCCAGGCGCCGACAGCCTCCCACATGCGCCGTATTTCGCGCTTGCGCCCCTCCATGATGACCACGTGGTACCAACGATTCGATCCCTCCCCCCCCGATTCGACGATATCCTCGAACCTTGCAGGACCATCATCGAGTTCCACGCCATTGACCAGCTGCTGCAGCATCGCATCCGATACCCGGCCATGCACACGTACGGCATACTCGCGTTCGATTTGCGTGGATGGATGCATGAGCCGATTGGCCAACTCGCCATGGGTCGTCAGTATCAGCAGACCGGAGCTGTTGATATCGAGTCGTCCAACGGCTATCCAGCGCCCTTTGGCGAGTATTGGCATCTTGTGGAACACCGTAGGACGTCCCGAATCATCGCGGCGAGTGACAATTTCTCCTTCTGGCTTGTTGTAGATAATGATGTGGTGGGCATCCTGTTTGAGGCGTTTGTTACTCACTGCCCGGCCATCAACCTTGACATGGTCCTCATCATCGATTCGATCTCCAAGCCGGGCCTGTGCACCATTGACAATGATGCGCCCGTCACGAATCCACTGCTCGATGGCGCGGCGGGATCCCAGTCCGGCATTCGCAAGCACCTTTTGTATACGCTCTTTTGATGTCATTGCGGTAGTTGTCCTGCAGAGTTATGGTCTTTATGCTGTGGCAACTCCTCCTGCGGATCTTTCGGTTGCTGATTTTCAGGATCCGGTAGATCAAGTTCCGGATTGATCAGGTCGAACTCCCTGATCTCGGCAAGCGGCGGCAGATCATCGAGCCCTTTCAAGCCAAAATAGTCGAGGAATTCCCGCGTGGTTGCATAGAGTGACGGCCGTCCGGGTACATCTCGTTTTCCCACCACGCGAATCCACTCTCTCTCCGACAGCGTTTTGATGATATTGGTGCTGACCGCAACACCGCGCACATCTTCAATCTCCCCCCGGGTGAGCGGTTGCCTGTAGGCAATCAGAGAGAGTGTCTCCAGCAAAGCCCGTGAGTAACGCGCCGGCTTCTCATCCCACAGGCGTGAAATCCAGGGAGAATACTCCTTGCGCACCTGGATACGCCAGCCGGTGCTGACCTCCACCACATCAACTCCACGTTGCTGATAGAGTTGCTGCAGTTGCGTGAGCACCTCGGCGATCTCTTCACGATGCGGTTGCTCATCATGCGGAAACAACATCAGCAACCGCTCGATACTCAGCGGTTTCCCTGCCGCAAGCAGCGCCGCCTCGACAATATTGCAGATTTTCTGACTATTCATTCTCTATTCATTCTCACAGAGGTTCCTGGCCTTGACATGAATAACACCGAATGAATCGACCTGCACCAGTTCGATCAGGCTCTCCTTGATCAATTCAAGAATGGCCATAAAGGTGACGACGACACCCATGCGCCCCTCTCTCATCTCGAACAGCTCGGTAAAATCGGTGAAGCCGGTTGAACTGACGCTGGCAAGCACATTCGACATGCGTTCACGTACACTCAACACCTCCCGCTCTATCTGATGACTGCTGAAGAGGTCTGCGCGCCGCATCACTTCGTGAAAGGCAAACAGCAGCTCTTTCAAATCCACATCCGGCAATGGGTGTTCACTCTGTTTATGCGGAACAACAACCTCGACCTGATGCAGGTCGCGCTCCATTCTCGGCAGTTCGTCGATATCCTCAGCCGCCTGTTTAAAACGTTCATACTCCTGCAGACGGCGCACAAGCTCCGCCCTGGGATCGCCCTCATCTTCCTCCTCGTGTCTGGGACGGGGAAGCAGCATACGTGATTTGATCTCTGCCAGCATGGCCGCCATCACCAGGTACTCGGCGGCCAGCTCCAGCCGCATATTCTTCATCAGGGCGATATAATCAACATATTGCCGGGTGATATCAGAAATCGGAATATCGAGGATATTGAGGTTCTGTTTGCGGATCAGGTACAACAGCAGATCAAGGGGGCCTTCGAAAGCCTCGAGAAAAACTTCCAGCGCATCAGGCGGGATATAGAGGTCCTTAGGCGGCTCGAGCAGCGGCTCTCCCTGCACTATCGCAAAGGGCAGCTCCTGTTGCTCCCGGGGAGTCTGTTGCTCCACCTCAGAGCATCTCCAGCGACATCACATGCCTGACGATATCCATGGTCTCACGCGCCTCTTCGCGAGCGGTTTCACAGCCTTCATTGATGATGTTGCGCACCACATCCGGCTGCTCCTCGAACTCTCTGGCGCGCTCCTGCATGGGGCGCAGCTCCTCGAGCACAGCATCGATGACCGGCTGCTTGCAATCGACGCAACCGATCGAAGCGGATTCACATCCCTGCTGCACCCACTCACGCCTGCTTTCGTCAGAATAGACCTCATGGAATTGCCACACCGGGCACTTTGCGGGATCACCGGGGTCCGTACGGCGCACACGCGCCGGATCTGTCGGCATGGTGCGCAACTGCTTGCTGAGCTCATCGGCATCGGCGCGCAGCGAGATGGTATTACCATAGGATTTAGACATTTTTTGTCCATCCAGCCCCGGCATTTTTGACGCCTTGGTCAACAGCGGCTGCGGTTCAGGCAGAATCACCTTGCCGCCGCCCTCCAGGTAGCCATAGAGGCGATCCTTGTCGGCAACAGTGATGTTTTGCTGTCCCTCCAGTAATGCCCTGCCTGCAGAGAGCGCTTCATCATCCCCCTGCTCCTGCCAGGCATTGCGATAACGCTGATAGAGCCGGGCGTATTTCTTCCCCATCTTTCTCATGGCCGCTTCCGCCTTGGCGGCAAAATCACTTTCACGTCCATAGATATGATTGAAACGACGCGCGACTTCCCGCGTCAACTCCACATGGGAAACCTGGTCTTCACCGACTGGAACCAGACCGGACCTGTAGAGCAGAATATCGGCGCTCTGCAGCAGCGGGTAGCCAAGAAACCCGTAAGTCGCAAGATCACGCTCTTTGAGTTTCTCCTGCTGATCCTTGTAGCTGGGTACGCGTTCGAGCCATCCCAGCGGCGTGATCATCGAC
>JAUVEG010000247.1 GCA_030594925.1 Gammaproteobacteria bacterium | reverse complement strand
GAGAGCAATCGGGCGCGGGAAGAGTTGCGCGGAGATGTTGCAAAACTTGCGGTTGCAGGCGCAGAGAAAATCCTTCACCGCGAGGTCGATGCCGATGCGCACCGTGAAATCATCGACGCGCTTGCGAAGCAGTTGTAGGTTAAATCATGGCCCAGGAAGCAACAACCATCGCCCGGCCCTATGCTGAAGCAGTGTTTGCCCTCGCCAAAGAGGATAGCATGCTGGATCAGTGGTCAGAGATGCTCGATTATGTCGTATCACTGATGCAGGACAGCACCATGCAGCGATTGGTCAATGAGCCCGGCCAGATCAAATCGCAAATCGCTGAGCTGATCATCGACATCGGCGACGGCAAGCTGACGAGTAAAGAGCAGAATCTGGTGCGTCTGCTGGCGGAGAACGAGCGGTTGGAGATTGTCTCCGGGATTGCGCAGCGCTATGAGGTGCTGAAAAACCGGGAGAGGGGCGTGCTCGATGTCGATGTCACATCCGCATTCCCGCTTGACGAGGCGCAGCAGCAGTCGATTGCGGCAGTATTAAAGAGCAAGCTTGGACGTGATATCAGGATCACAAGTAGTGAGGAGCCGGCATTGATCGGCGGCGTATTGATCCACGCAGGGGACCTGGTCATCGACAGTTCCGTGCAGGGGCAGCTGAACAAGCTTGCAAACGAATTGGAAAATTAAGCGAGAAGCCACATGCAACTCAACCCATCAGAAATCAGTGAGCTCATTAAACAGCGTATCGAGAATTTTGATACCTCTGTCGAAGCCCGCAACGAAGGCACCATTGTTGGTGTTTCCGACGGTATTGTCCGAATTCACGGGCTTGCCGATGCCATGTCTTATGAAATGCTGGAATTTCCCGGCAATACCTATGGGCTGGCGCTGAACCTCGAGCGCGACTCTGTCGGCGCCGTGGCTCTGGGCGAATACAAGCATCTCAGCGAGGGTGACTCGGTCAAATGCACCGGGCGCGTTCTTGAGATTCCTGTGGGTGACGCCATGCTGGGGCGTGTCATCGATACACTTGGCAATCCCATTGACGGCAAAGGTGATATCAACACCAGCGAAATGTCGCCATTGGAGAAAGTGGCCCCCGGCGTCATCGAGCGTAAATCTGTTGACCAGCCGGTGCAGACGGGCATCAAGGCGATTGATGCGATGGTGCCGATCGGACGTGGTCAGCGTGAGTTGATCATCGGCGACCGCCAGACAGGAAAAACAGCCCTCGCAGTCGATGCGATCATCAACCAGAAGGATACCGGCGTAAAGTGTATCTACGTGGCGATTGGCCAGAAAGCCTCCTCTATTGCCCAGGTGATGCGCAAGCTGGATGAGCGCGGCGCCCTGGAAAACACCATTATTGTCGCCGCATCTGCGGGGGACTCCCCGGCGATGCAGTTCCTGGCTCCCTATGCCGGTTGCTCGCTTGGCGAGTATTTTCGTGATCGTGGTGAAGATGCGCTGATCATCTATGATGACCTCACCAAGCAGGCATGGGCCTATCGTCAGGTCTCTCTGCTGCTGCGCCGCCCACCGGGACGGGAAGCCTATCCGGGCGATGTCTTCTATCTGCACTCGCGTCTTCTTGAACGTGCTGCACGGGTCAATGAAGCCTTCGTGGAAAAACACACCAATGGCAAAGTGACCGGTAAGACCGGCTCCTTGACGGCATTGCCGATTATTGAAACCCAGGCGGGAGATGTCTCGGCATTTGTACCGACCAACGTCATCTCCATCACCGATGGTCAGATCTTCCTCGAGACGGATCTATTTAACGCCGGCATCAGGCCCGCTATCAATGCCGGTCTGTCGGTATCCCGGGTTGGCGGCGCCGCGCAGACAAAAATCATCAAAAAACTGGGCGGCGGCATTCGTCTTGCGCTGGCGCAGTTCCGTGAACTGGCTGCCTTCTCGCAGTTTGCCTCTGACCTCGACGAAGCCACCAGAAAGCAACTGGAGCGTGGCAAGCGCGTCACCGAGCTGATGAAGCAGGGACAATTTCAGCCGATGTCTGTCGCAGAGATGGCGGCATCATTGTTTGCTGCAAATGAAGGCTATCTGGATGATGTCGATAGCAACAAAGTGGTGGATTTTGAACATGCGCTGATTGGTTATCTCAATAGCGATCAACAAGAGCTCATGGATAAAATCAACAGCGAGGCGGATTACAATGACGAGATTGAAAATGCGCTGCACGATGCGCTGAAGTCATTCAAGGAAAACCACACCTGGTAGCGGGTGGCGGAGATAAAGCATGGCTGTCGGAAAAGAGATACGCACGCAGATTGCATCGATCACCAGTACGCGCAAGATTACCAGCGCGATGGAGATGGTCGCCGCATCCAAGATGCGCAAGGCGCAGGATCGTATGGGGCGTGCACGGCCCTATGCTGACAAGATGCGTCAGGTCATATCGCATCTCTCGCAGGCGCATCCGGAATACAGGCACCACTACACCATCGATCGCGACATAAAAAGCATCGGCTATATCATCATCTCGTCGGATCGCGGGCTTTGCGGCGGCCTCAACAGTAACCTGTTTCGCAAGCTGATTGCCGAGGTCAGGGAGCAGCATGACAAAGGCGTTGAAGTCTCCTTCTGCACCATTGGAACAAAGGCGCAGGCGTTTTTTGCGCGTTTTGGTGGAGATATTCTGGGGCAGGCAGTCCATCTTGGCGACGAAGCAAAACTGGAAGACCTGATTGGTACGGTCAAAGTGATGCTGGATGCCTTTGATGACGGTGGACTGGATCGCATCGACGTTGCGTATAATACTTTCATCAACTCCATGACGCAGGAACCGACAATCGAACAGTTGGTGCCGATTGCCCAATCCGAAGATGACGAATTAAAGCATCACTGGGATTATATCTATGAGCCGGATGCCAAGGATGTGCTCGACAGTTTGTTGAGTCGTTATGTGGAATCCCTGGTTTACCATTCAGTGATTGAAAATGCAGCCTGTGAACAGTCAGCGCGTATGGTCGCCATGAAAGCCGCAACAGACAACGCCGGGGACCTGATTGATGAATTGCAGTTGATCTATAACAAGGCTCGCCAGGCGGCGATCACCCAGGAGATCTCCGAGATCGTCAGCGGTGCAGCTGCAGTCTGACAAACAAAATACCGGGCCTATAGCCTCGTGCAAGACGACACATCCATAGGATGTGCTGAGCTTGCGAAGCGCATCAACCACAACAGATGCGCTTCGTTCCTCAACACACCCCGTGCAGCCGCAAACAACACATGATCATATTGAGATCTTACAGAATT
>JAUVEG010000150.1 GCA_030594925.1 Gammaproteobacteria bacterium | reverse complement strand
TCCTGCTCCTGAAAGAAGGCATACAGCACATGCGCATCATCCCTGATCATCAGGTGGGTATGGAGGACTATCTGTTCACCGACTTCGGGCAGTTCGTAGAAGGTGGACATCGGCGCTTCGATTTCGTAGCCGACGCCATTCACATCCAGCATCAGAAACGGCGGCCGTTTCAGCACGATTTCACCACGCAGACGCCCGATCACCAGCCGACTCCGCGCTGCAGACGCTGTGTCGTCTCTGACATATGCGCATGACACAGCGCTACGGCCAGGGCGTCACCCTGATCTTCGCTAAGCGGCTGGTTGATACTCAGCATGACTCTCACCATATGTCCTACCTGACTCTTTTGTGCAGTTCCTGTTCCAACCACCGCCTGCTTGACCAGGCGCGGCGTATATTCAGCAACGGATAATTTTGCGACGACCAGCGCACTGATTGCAGCCCCCCTCGCCTGCCCCAGCTTCAACGCCGAATTGGGATTTCGCGCCATAAAGACCTGCTCGACAGCGGCCTCCAGCGGATGATATTCAGCGATGATCTCTTCAATTCCCTGATAGATGATTCCCAGGCGCTGGCAGAACTCCTCCTTGCCGGTGCGGATGCGGCCACTGACGACATGCTGGCTGTTGCGTCCGTCAGAATCGATGATGCCATAGCCGGTATACCTTGAACCCGGGTCGATGCCAATGATGCGTCGCACAGCTAGCGAGACCATATCTGAGATTTACAATGCCTGGAAGTCCCCGAAATCTCTCGCAAAGACGCAAAGACGCAAAGGGGTTTTCTTGGCGCCCTTTGCGCCTTTGCGAAAGATAAAGTGAAAACTCGAATCATTTGTAAAGATATTAGCCTCTCGAAAAACACTAGAATCAGCCCAGCGAGCCCAGAACTTCCTGCGGGATATCCGCATTGCTGTAGACCTCCTGGACATCATCCAGGTCTTCCAGCAAATCGATCATCTTCAGCATGCTCTCAGCCTCTTTGGCATTTAGAGTCGCCTCTGTTGAAGCAGTGAATGTGATCTCTGCATGCATCGCTTCCAGGTCATCCCCAAGCAATGCATCACGCACCGCTTCAAAATCTTCAGGCGTGGTCATAACATCGACCGAGCCGTCATCATTGGAGATCACATCTTCAGCGCCGGCATCCAGCGCCGCCTCCATGATGGCGTCTTCATCGGCGCCGGCATCAAAACTGATGACACCCTCTTTGCTGAAGAGATAGGCAACCGAACCTGCGGTGCCCAGATTACCGCCATACTTGGTAAAGGCATGGCGCACCTCGGCAGCAGTGCGGTTGCGGTTATCGGTCATGCAGTCAGCGATAACAGCCGCGCCGCCAGGTCCGTATCCCTCATAGCGAATCTCTTCATAGTTTCCATCCTCATCTCCACCGGCGCCCTTCTTCACCGCACGGTCTATGGTGTCCTTGGGCATATTCGTCCCTTTTGCCTTATCGATGGCAAGGCGCAGGCGCGGATTGCTGTCGATATCACCGCCACCGGCACGCGCCGCGACGGTGATTTCCCGGATTACCTTGGTCCAGATTTTACCGCGCTTCTTGTCATTCGCCGCTTTCTTGTGCTTGATGTTGGCCCATTTACTGTGTCCAGCCATGCGATGCCTCTTTTTTAATTATGCAGTTCATTAGATTCTATCAGGAAAAAAAAGACTGAGTGCTGAGGAGTGAGGACTTAGTCGTATGTTTTCCCAGTCCTCAGTCCCGAGTCTTGGTTTTTATGCAATGAACCCTGTTTTTTTGAGCAGCGCTTCGTCGATCTCAATTTTTTCACCGGGTAGCGCGGCCTTGTCACCCAGCAGCAGGCGTTCGAGATAGCGGGCGATCAGGTCCACCTCCAGGTTGACCTCGGCGCCTGCCTGGTAGTTTCCCATGATGGTCTCTTCGAGCGTATGCGGCACGATATTGAGTTCGAACCTGGCGCCATCGACAGCATTGACCGTGAGACTGGTTCCATCGACGCAGATCGACCCCTTGTGGGCAATATAGCGCGCCAGGAGAGCAGGAGCCTCGATCACAAAACGCACCGAACGGCCGTCATCACTGCGGCTGATTAGCGTACCGACGCCGTCGACGTGACCACTGACCAGGTGCCCGCCCAGGCGATCCGCCAGTGTCAACGCTTTTTCCAGATTGACGGGGCTGCCGGCTTTCAATCCTCCCAGCGAGGTCAACAGAAGCGTTTCATTAGAGACATCTGCGCTGAAACTGCTGTTGTCCAGCTCGACCACGGTCAAACAGACGCCGTTGACTGCGATGCTGTCACCAAGGAACACATCTCCAAGATCCAGCTTACCCGCGTCGATCTGCAGGCGCATGTCGCCACTGCGTGGCGACATGGATGCGATGCTTCCCTGCGCCTCTATAATGCCTGTAAACATATCAATCTCTCTCCGGAATAAGTATCAATCTGAAATCGGGGCCAATCTGGCGAACATCCTTGATGCTCAACTGAATGCGCTGCGCCATCTGCTCCAGTCCCGGCAGGTTAAAGAGTCCGCGAGCGCCACTGCCCATCAGGTGCGGCGCCATGTAGATGACCACTTCATCGATGATGCCCGCCTGCAATGCAGCACCGGCAAGCGTCGGACCAGCCTCGATCAGCAATTCATTGATTTCCCGCTGCGCCAGCTGCTCACACAGCAGTGATAGTGAAACCCGTGGCTCCTCGGTATGGGTGAGAATCTCCGCACCTGCCTGCTGCAGCGCATCCCGGCGCTGTGCATCTTTATTCGTGGTGACAATCAATGTTGCGTTGGAGTCCCGGGTCTCTAAAATTTTTGCATCAACGGGGGTTCGCAGTGATGAATCAACAACCACCCGCAGCGGTTGGCGGATGTCCGCCTCATCCTCGACGCCGGGCAAATCCTCCGCCTGAAGACGCACCGTCATGGATGGGTCATCTGCCAGCACGGTACCAATGCCGGTCACAATGGCAGAACTGCGCGCCCGCAGGCGATGCACATCGCGTCTCGATGCATCCGAGCTTATCCATCTGCTTTCTCCACTGGCCATTGCTGTACGACCATCGAGGCTCATCGCCAGCTTGCAACGCACATAGGGCCTGGAGGCACGCATACGCCGGATAAACCCGGGATTCAGTGCCTTCGCCTCCTCTTCCAGCAACCCGCTTTCAATGACAATTCCCGCCGCGCGCAACTGCTCCAGCCCCCTCCCTGCAACCAGCGGATTGGGATCCTGCATGGCGACAACAACCCGCTCAACTCCCGCATCAATCAATGCATCACTGCATGGCGGAGTGCGGCCATGGTGACAGCAGGGTTCCAGCGTGACATAGGCCGTGCTTCCACGGGCATTTTTTCCGGCATTTGCAAGCGCCACTTTTTCAGCATGCGGCAAACCTGTACGGTAGTGCCACCCCTCACCAACGCTCTTATCACCCTTGACCAGCACACAGCCTACACGCGGATTCGGATCGGTCGTATAGAGGCCGCGCTCAGCATGCTGCAATGCACGCGCCATCCACTTGCGATCACTCATTGTTTCCCTTTATAGCGAGTAATCCCTGAGTGACCAACATCATTACAAATGGGTCAAAATTCAACAATGGCTCTCGCCAAGACGCAAAGCTTCCGCGTCCCTGCTCACGCCCCTGACCTACATCCATGTAGGCCAAGTTCGCCAAGAAAACAACTTTGCGTTCTTTGCGTCTTGGCGAGAGAAAATCATCTCTTACTTGCCTCATCACACTGAGTCAGAGTCTCGTTAGAAAATTAGAGGATATATCAAAATACAGATCATAATGCTACTTCTTTTCTGGCGTCTGCAATCGTTCGATCTCTTCACGAAAGGCATTCACATCTTCAAACTTGCGATAGACCGATGCAAAACGCACATAGGCAACCTGGTCGAGATCACGCAGCTCCTCCATGACCAGATCACCGATCTCTCTCGATGAAACTTCAGCCTCGCCGCTGGATGAGAGTTTACGTGTAATATGAGATATTGCTGCATCGATCTGGTCGGTAGTGACGGCTCTTTTTTCCAGTGCGCGCGACATTCCTGCGCGCAGTTTACGGCCATTGAACGCGACCCTGCTGTCATCCTGCTTGATCACGCGCGGCAGGTTCAGTTCGACGGATTCATAGGTCGTAAATCGTTCATTGCAGGCAGTACACCGACGCCGTCGACGCACCTGGTCACCCTCGCCCGAAAGACGCGAGTCGATCACCTTGGTCTCTTGTGCTCCGCAGAATGGGCAGCGCATAGTTATTAATTACTCAGTGAAATTACGTATGGATAGATGGTTTACTGCTTTTTAATTTTTAAACACGTTTTTTAAACACAGATGCACACAGATATTTTTTCGATCGTTCAATATAGCTGTTCCTGTCATCCCGAGGGATCTTAAAGTCGTCGAGCCAAAGATCTCTCCTGCGTCGAGATGACAAATCAGACGGTGAAGGATGTCATATTTGTAACTATTCAGCATCTTCAATAAAGCGCAAAATAGTCACTGCTACCGGGTGTATCTGCAAGAAACGTTGGAGGCATGGCCGTTCCTTTGCATCCTTGCAATCACGGCATTGGCACATCCGTGTGCGGCAGATGCAATATTTTGTCTACGCCATACATGGATGTAT
>JAUVEG010000007.1 GCA_030594925.1 Gammaproteobacteria bacterium | reverse complement strand
GAGGAAGTAGCGGTCGTGGGTCACGGCGATGACCGTCCCCTTGTAAGTTTGGAGATGATGCTCGAGCCAGGCAATCGATTCAGCGTCGAGATGGTTGGTCGGTTCGTCCAGCAGTAACAGGTTTGGGCGTTGATAAACGATCAGCGCCAGTGCGAGGCGCGCCTTCTCGCCCCCGGAGAAGGGTGCGACAACATCCAGTGCGCGCTCACCCTGGAAGCCAAAACCGCCCAGAAAATTTCTTCCCTGTTGATCGCTGATACTAGGATTAAGCCGGCGCAGATGATCAAACGGCGTATCTTCCGGGGTGAGCTGATCGACCTGGTGCTGGGCAAAATAGCCGATATGACACGCCTTTGCCTGTGTCAACTGCCCACTGAGCACAGGCAGCATCTGCGCCAGCAGTTTGATGAGTGTCGACTTGCCGGCGCCATTGGGGCCAAGCAGTCCGATTCTGTCACCGCCATGGATATTCTGGTTCAACGCCTGGATCACTGGAGCGCTCTTATCATAACCGGTGGCCACATTTTCCATGGTCAAAAGTGGATCAGGCTGATGTTCGGGCGTCAGGAATTTAAAGTGAAACGGAGAGTCGACATGCGCCGGGGAGATCAGTTTCATGCGCTGCAGCGCCTTGAGGCGGCTCTGGGCCTGCTTCGCCTTGGTGGCCTGGGCGCGAAAGCGATCCACATACTGCTGCATGTGCGCCATTTCACGCTGCTGCTTCTCATGTTCGGCCTGCTGGTTGGCAAGACGCTCGGCGCGGACTTTTTCAAAGGCGCTGTAGTTGCCGCTATAGAGCGTTAGCCGCTGCTGTTCGATATTGAGGATGTGCTTGCATACGGAGTCGAGAAAATCGCGGTCGTGGGAGATCAGCAGCAGGGTTCCCGGGTATTTCCGCAGCCACTCTTCGAGCCATATCACGGCATCCAGGTCGAGGTGATTGGTGGGCTCGTCAAGCAGCAGCAGATCCGAGCGGCACATCAGTGCGCGCGCCAGATTCAGGCGCATGCGCCAGCCGCCGGAAAAACTGCTGACAGCTTGCTTGATTTCTTCACTCTGAAATCCCAGCCCATGCAGCAGCCTGGCGGCGCGTGATTCGGCACGATAGCCGTCGATGGCATCCAGTCTGGCATGCAGTTCCCCCAGGTGGCTGCCGTCTGTGGTGTTCTCAAGCTCTGTTTGCAGCAGGCGCAGCTCCTCATCACCGTCGAGCACATAGTCGAGAGCAGAGCTGGTTGTCGCAGGCGTCTCCTGTGCGACATGCGCGATGACCCATCCCCGGGGCAGAGAGACCTCCCCTGCATCTGTCGGATATTGCTCTAGCAGCAATCCGAAAAGGCTCGATTTTCCGGTGCCGTTGCGACCTGTCAGGCCGACGTTCTGACCGGGGTGGATCGTCAGGGATGCCTCTTCAAACAGCAGCTTGACGCCACGCTGCAGGGAGACGTTTTCAAATCTGATCATTTGATTCCGTAGTAGGTTTTTCTATTTTCGTACAGGAGCCTGTAAAAAAGCCGTAGGGCGCCAATAAGCGGAGCGCATTGCGCCGCATGGAAAGGCGTATTACCTGAGACCAAGCGGGTCATGCGGGTCGATGCCATCCATAAACGGCTTTGCGCGCTCCTTGTTGGTGATCTGGTAAACCATGCCAAGCCAGTTGCTGACCACGGCCTTGGCGGTATCGCGCCAGGTGATATCGAGCATCGGGATGATCAGGGCTTCGGGAAACTCCGGCAGCGCTTCACTGTTTTGCCGTGATAGTTCAGCACGTTCCCGATACTCATCGAGTATCGCCTCTACGCGGATGCTGAGATAGTTGTCGGGGAAGGGTGGGTAGTTGTGGCGCTTGCCACTGAAGTAGAGTCCGACCTCGCGCTTGTACTCCTTGAGGAGACTGTTGATGTCGTATTCCGGGTGCCCCTGGAAAAAGATCTGGCGGAAGAGATCGGGACTGGCGGCGAGATGTACGCCTGCGGTCTCACTCTCAGCAAGAACACGCAGGCCGGCCTCTTCAAGCTGTTCCCTGTCGACCTGGTTATAACGGGAGTGGGGCACGTCAAAACGGCTGTTGATCGTTTGCACCAGCGGGTGGTCATGCATGGTGACCCGGTGTTCGAACACCCCCCAGCGTTTGAAGCCGAGGCGATAGCGACTGATGCCGTAAAAATGTTCAACCACGGCGTGTGTGGCGAGGCAGGAGCAGAGTGTCGAGGTGACATTGTCGTAGGCCCATGAGATCACGTCTGCCAATGGCTCCCAGAAGCTCTCGTCAGCCAGGTTCGGATGCGTCACATTGGCGCCGGTAATAATCAGCGCATCCAGGCCAAGTTCCTGGATTTTTGTGAAATCTTCATAGTAGTCTGCAATATGTTGCGCCGCTTTTTCATTGCGCGGCAGGGCGTCAAGAGTAAATGGGTGGATATGGAACTGGGCAATCAGGTTGCTGCGTGCAATCAGGCGGTAGAACTGGCGCTCTGTTGCCGCCAATGCGGCATCCGGCATCATGTTCAGCAGCCCGACATGCAGCTCGCGTATATCCTGATCCCTGGCGCGTTCACAGGAGAGTACTTCAAACCCCTCGTTTTTGAGACGTTCAAATGTGGGTAGATTGGTGTGTGCGACCAGTGGCATCAGTGATTCTCCCGCTGGAGCGCATGCTCCACTAGCTGCATAAAATCATCTTCCGAGTGCAGCTCGTATACCTCTTTACTGGAGATGGTATAGCCATACTGCGCGGCAATGGCGTCATAACGGGGAATGCGGCTCTCAAAGAGCTGTGGAAATACCCAGCGGGAGAAGTCATCCGGGTCCATCATCGCCACATAGTCGATATGCTGCTGCTGACGATATTCGTTGAGTCTCTGCAGCAGAAAATCCGCCGGGTAGTAGAGCGGTTTGGGATCCGAAATTGCACGCTCGATAAGTCGCTCACGATCGCTCCTGGTGGCGCGAATGTAGAGAATTAACGTGTGTTCGGCAAGGGTTTTCATCACCTGTGGCGAGTTCAGTTCACACAGGCTGCCGCCGGCATCATTGATGAAATTCGAGTAGTCATAGACGACACTGGCTTTCTCAATAAAGTGGGGAACATCCAGCATTGCAGCTACTTCTGCATCATGATGCAGTTGCTGACGGTGCTGGAACTCTGTTAGCGGCAGCCCCCCCTTGTCCGGATCACCCACCTTGCCGAGGAAAGAGGAGACCGGGTGCAGGTTTTCAAAACTGATGTTGTTGTTGATATGGATGGAGTCGGAACGCAGCAGGTCGCGCAGAAACGGGATGTGCATCATCTTGCGCTTGATATTGTCCAGGATCGGCTCATCCAGATAGTGGCTGCCGATACGGTAGTCACCGGAGTAGTGATACCACTGCTCTCTGGGCAGCAGCGATGAGAGACGTGTTTTCCCCACGCCGGACATGCCGAGAAGGGTAATTCTTTTTACTGGTGAGGATCTGAACTCCTCCGGGGTCATACGCACAAGCAGACTCTCGTGACTATCAACAGGTTGTATTCTACATTATTCAATCGATAAAAAAGCGCTATGCTATATTGATTGGATTGAAGGCTCCCAAGATTGCCGCGGTCGCTTAGGCTCCCTCGCAATGACGGCATTCACACGAACTTATTGAGAACTGACATTTTCCTAATGAAAAGCCTCCTGCACTGGATTATCCTGTCGTTGCTATTTTTGCTGCTGCTGCTGTGCGCCTGGAAAACCTGGGAGCAGGCGCATGCCTATGAGCGTGAAACCCTGTTTATCATTCAGCAGCTCGAAGCGGGGACCCGTGTCGAGAATACAGGCCGCCACCTCCTGGAGATGATCACCCTCGGGCTCTATGACGGTTACTCTGAGAATCTTGAAGTGCTGCAGCAGCATCAGCAGCTGCGGCAGGCTTACTATGACTCGATCAGGATCACCAGCATTGCTTTTTTCAGTGTTGCAACGCTGTTATTGCTGATGGTGTGGGCTCTGAAACGGAGTCTTCTGGATGTGGGTTATGCCATGCTGCTGGTTGCACTGGTGGCCCTGGCTGTTGGTTTAAGTACGCCGATACTTTCGGTCGAGGCCAGCAGGGAGCTTCCTGTGTTGGGAGAGACGGTATTTCAGTTTAAATCCAAAGGCATACTCAGCACCATTGATGCGCTCAGAGAGAGCGGCAACCTGTGGCTGGCGGTGCTGCTGTTTGCGTTCAGTGTGATCGTGCCATTGCTGAAAACGCTGCTGGTCGGCGTTACCTGGTGGAACCATGAGCACCATCTGTTTAAAAAGGGGTTGGACCTGGGGCATCACATGGGCAAATGGTCCATGGCAGATGTCTTTGTGGTTGCCATCCTGGTGGCCTATTTCGCCAACAGCGGCCAGGATCTGACCGAGGCGGAAGTGCAGGTTGGACTGGTATTTTTTGCCTCTTATGTGGTTTTATCGCTGCTCGGAACGCAGTTGATAACAAGAGGAATCAATGCAGAGGGATTTACATAAGGCGCCTGAATGAGCCCTGTGTGACGATTTTATTCCATTTCTTCCTACAGAATCCCTGCTGTATAGGTTAGAATCTAATTATATAATTCTGGAGGCTTTTCAATTGAGTGATGATCCCCCCAAGCTGGGTATAAGTGATGATGATGAGATTCTTGACCAGCAGTTTATGCGTGCTGTCAGCTCATTCGAAGGCATTATTCTCAGCCAAATCAGCACCAAGAACAGACTGGGTGCGCGGCTCAACTACACCGTTCAGGCCGGAATCATTATTCTTGGTCTGATTGCGGTCTCCATACTGGTGCTGCTGCTGGTTCTGTCATCGCAAATCAATCGGATCTCCAGCGTCGTCAGTGAGATGAATACGCATTTTACGTCGATCTCCGAGGAGATGAATCATATGAACCTATATGTCGATTCGATGGCAAAACGGGTTGCTTTGCTGGAGAATATCGACACGCAGACTGATGTAATGAAGCACAGCATGAGCTCCATCGTGGCGGATATGAACAGCATGCAGAATGCTGTTTTCGGCATCAGTGGCCACGTCAACGGAGTGCGCAACAATGTTGATCATATCTCGATGACTATGAATCAAATGGATATCGAGGTCGTCAATATGAGCATGGATATTCACAGGATGGGCAAGCCATCGAGAACCTTGAACAAGATGTTTCCTTTTCCATGATCTCAACAAGATGAGATATGATCAGAGTTACCGGACAGGAGAGAGTTTATGACTGAAGATTCAAGACGCGTCTGGATTCGGGTCATTGGCCGTCTGGGACGGGAGACCCAACTGCATCTCGATGAGCGCAGTCGCCACTTCCGTGTTACCGATGCGATCATTATTGTCGTTTCATTGATCATTGCGATCATTGCGATATTCAATGTCTACTATATCTATGTGCTGTCACAAGGGTTTAATGGCATCGTTGATAATATGGATTCCATGCATGAGCATCTGGTCGTGGTTAACAAAGATATGGTCTCCATCACTGACAAGATGGAGGTTTTTACAGGCCATATGGAGCATATGGACAAGATTGAACAAAATATGGGTTCCCTGACAGACTCTATGAGCAGTGTGACGGGCTCCATGCACAATATTACCGGCAGTATAGGCCTGATGGAACAGGAGATGGCGCTGATGAGCGCCAGCATGAGCAACATCGATCAGCGTTCCGGCAGCATGGCTGACAGCGTCAGCGTGATGCGTGAAAATACCCGCCAGATGGCGCGCCCGATGAAGATGATGCCGTGATGACGTGCAGGAAGCGTTGCACAGCAAAATAGTGCGATGTGGCTACGCTACTGCGGGTCTGTTTTTTTAACCACAGATACACACACAGATAAACACTGATTAACAGATGACGGTATTCACACGGGCTTTTAGAGAAGAGATTATTCAGGCTCGGCTTTCTGGCGGCGATGCAGTAACTCTTTGACAGCCACTTTGGGATCCAGATCCTCGTAGAGAATACGGTAGACCTGGTGAGTGATTGGCATATCCACGCCGAGTTCCTGCGCCATTAGCCAGGTCTCCTTGGCCGCATGCACACCTTCCACCTCCTGACCGATCTCTTCCCGCGCCTGTTCAACCTTGAGGCCTTTGGCCAGCGCCAGGCCCATGCGGCGATTTCGTGACTTGTCGTCAGTGCAGGTGAGTGTCAGATCACCGAGGCCGGTCAGTCCCATGAAGGTATGTGTATGCGCTCCCAGCGCTTTGCCGATGCGGGTGATTTCAGCCAGGCCTCGCGTGATCAGCGCAGCGCGGGCATTGGCGCCAAATCCCAGTCCATCAGAGAGGCCGGCCGCAATAGCCATGATGTTTTTGATCGCGCCGCCAACCTGTACTCCAATCAGGTCGTCACTGGTATAGGCTCGGAATGAGTCACTTTGTAGTGCTGTTGCAAGGCGCTCTGCATAGCGTTCGCTGGTGGCAGCGACTGTAATTGCCGTTGGCAGGCCCTGCGCCACCTCGATGGCAAAAGTCGGGCCGGAGAGTGCCGCAAGTTCAGCCAGTGGAAAGATGTCATGGGCTACCAGGCTCA
The DNA here is from genome assembly GCA_030594925.1 of Gammaproteobacteria bacterium. GTDB lineage: Bacteria > Pseudomonadota > Gammaproteobacteria > Chromatiales > Chromatiaceae > Sva-25. The sequence continues at coordinate 9,636 of JAUVEG010000007.1, read as the reverse complement.
GAGGGCGACGGCTTTGCGGGTCAAACCCCTTGGTTGCCCAGCAGATGCTCTTCGGCGTGCAGATTTCAGCGATTTGGTTCAGCACCGCACGAAAAGCGTGGCTGGGAACCACTATCAGGATTTCATCACTGGCGTCGAGAACCTTTTGTAGTGATGGTTGCGGCTGCAATTTGTCAGGGAAGGGGATCCCGGGTAGAAAACGGCTGTTTTCACGTTGCTGCTGAAGCACCAGAATCTCTTCATCGTGCCCCCACAGATTGACTTCAATACCATTTTTTGCCAGCAGTATGGCGAGCGCAGTCCCCCAGGAGCCGGCCCCAAGAACAGCAATCGATCTAGGACGCATCTGAATAAATCCATGGGGTGGGGGTGCGGAGCAACTTGATCAGAGCTTCCCTAGGAGTCTGTCCGGGAATAGGGGCCGTAGCGAGGGAATGCCATTTTGAGTCAGATTTTTCGTGCATTTGAGGCGAATAGCAGCGCTATTTAACGATAATGGACGGAAAATCTGGCCAAAAGGGCGTTTCCGCAGTAGGTCTTCTATTCTCGGACAGGCTCCTAGTGTTTTGCTTCACTTCCAGCCTGTTGCTGCGCCTGTTGGGCATAGATGGCCTCAAAATTGACCGGCGCCAGCAGCAGTTGCGGGAAGCTGCCGCGATTGACCAGATCGGATACCACTTCGCGGGCGTAGGGGAAGAGAATATTTGGACAGGTAATGCCGATAACCGGATTCATCTGCTCTTCGGGAACACCCGTGATATTGAAGATGCCTCCCTGCTGGACTTCCGCCAGAAAAGCAGTTTTGTCGCCACTTTTTACTGTAACGGTAACTGTCAGAACGACTTCATAGTTGTCATCATCCAGCTTTTGCATCTCGGTATTGAGCTGCAAATCCATCTGTGGCTTCCACTCGCCAAGGAACATGGATGGTGAGTTCGGGGTCTCAAAGGAGATGTCTTTACAATAGATGCGCTGCAGCTTGAATTGGGCTTCCTGCGCAGGTGCATCTGCGGCTGTTTTGTTTTCAGTCTCTTTTTTCTTGCTCATGGTGGCTATTATTTCTCTTTGGAGAGGGGCAGGTTGGCACTTTGCCAGGCTATGATACCGCCTCTAAGGTTGTAAGTCTGTTCAAATCCGGATTTACGCAGGTCGCGACATGCGGCCTGGCTCTGGCTGCCCGAACGGCAACTGACAATCACAGGTTTGTTCTTGTGTTTTTCGAGTCGTTTGATCTGGTTTTTAAAGCTGTTGATCGGGATGTTGATCGAGTTGACAATATGTCCCTTGCTGAAATCCGCCATGGGGCGTATATCGACCACCACAGCTGAATCGCGATTGATCATCTGAGTCGCCATCTGCGGGGGGATGTTGAATTTCCCACCGCCGGATGCCGTCTGGTAGGCCAGCATGCCAAGGATGGCGAACAAGGCGATAACCAGCAGCAGATGATTGCCCGAAAATTCGATTAGTTGTTCCATGAAGTCTCTTATGAATCGATTAAGCGCGTGTAGTACAGAAAACGGCGCGCATCATACTGATGAGTTGCAGCAAACGCGGATCGCCAATTTTGTAATAGACGCGATTGGCATCTTTGCGGGTTGAGAGTATATCCTTATCGCGCAGAATTGCCAGATGCTGGGAGATATTGCTTTGCGATGTGCCGACATTTTCAACAATATCCTGGACGCTGACCTCATCCTCCCCCAGGGTGCAGAGGATTTTCAGGCGAAGCGGATGAGACATCGCCTTGAGTGCGCGGGACGCACGCTCAATGTCGGATTCGTTAGAGAGGAGGGTGACTCCTGCGTCAGTTTGAGAAACCTGGTTCATGCTTGTTTCGACTCCATTTGGTGTAATCGATATCTCTTTGCATTCATCGAGTGAATGTTCTTTTTGTTGTATAAATTGGTTGAACAGATGCAGTCTACCCTATATTAGAGAATTATGGTATTCCGAAATGTGGTGAATGAACGGGAAATAGCAGTATGGGAGGTTTTTTTATCGCGGCCTGGTCATTGAGATCTCTTTCCTGAATTTGGGAGGATAATGATAAACTTGCCATTAGAATATTTCTATTCGCGATTTTCCAGTAGCGCACTCCCGCCGGGATGAGAGATTGACAAGAACAACACGACCTAACCCCGCCCTATTACTGATTCTTGATGGTTGGGGACTGAGCGATAAAACAGAGGACAACGCGATTGCGCTGGCATGCACCCCGGTGATGGAGCGTTTGTGCAGCGAGTATCAGCACACCACGATTAAAACCTCCGGTGCAGCAGTGGGACTGCCTGCCGGGCAAATGGGGAATTCAGAGGTCGGTCATCTCAACATCGGCGCCGGCCGTGTTGTTTACCAGGAATTTACTCGCGTCAGCCGCGCCATTCGCACAGGCTCTTTTTTCACCAACCGTACGTTGACGGACGCAGTTGACCAGGCGATTTCCAAAGGTTCTGCTGTACATATCGTCGGCTTGCTCTCGGATGGCGGTGTGCATAGCCATGAGGAGCATATCCATGCGGTCGTCAAACTTGCTGTAGAGCGCGGTGCGCAACAGGTTTATGTGCATGCATTTCTGGATGGCAGGGATACGCAGCCCAAGAGCGCCCACAGATCGCTTGAGGAGATGAATGACGTTTTCAGGGAGTTGGGCGGCGGCAGCCTGGCCGGCATCATTGGCCGCTTCTATGCAATGGATCGTGATAATCGCTGGGATCGTGTCAAGGAGGCCTATGACATGATGACTCTGGGCAGGGCGCCCCATGCGGCGAGTGATGCTTTTACCGCACTTGAGATGGCGTATGCGAGGGAAGAGAGTGATGAATTCGTGCGTGCGACAGTTATTCTGCAACAGGATGGGGGGCCGGTGGTGATGCAGGATGATGATGTCATCATCTCGATGAATTATCGATCGGATCGTGCGCGTGAAATAACGCGCCCCTTCTTCGAGCAGGATTTTGACGAATTTGAACGTGAGTCGAAGCCGAAGTTATCAGCTTTCGTAACCCTGACTGAGTATAAGCAGTCGTTTAATCTGCCCGTTGCCTTTCCCCCGGAGAAACTGCCCAACGGCCTGGGGGAGTATCTCTCCAATCTGGGAATGAGGCAGCTGCGCATTGCTGAAACAGAGAAGTATGCACATGTGACTTTTTTCTTTAATGGTGGCACGGATCAGGCCAGTGAAGGTGAAGAGCGCATACTGATTCCATCTCCCAGGGTCAAGACCTATGATCTGAAACCGGAGATGAGTGCTTTTGAACTGACTGATAAGCTTGTTGATGCCATCGAAAGCAAACTCTTTGATGTTATCATCTGCAACTATGCCAATACCGACATGGTCGGCCACACCGGCAAACTGGATGCCGCAATCAAGGCGGTTGAGGCGGTTGATGAATGCATCGGGAAAGTTGTTTCCGTGTTGCTTCGGGTTGGTGGTGAAGCCTTGATTACAGCAGATCACGGCAATGCGGAAAAGATGCTGAATCGTGAATCGGGTCAGGCTTTTACCGCACATACAACCAATCCTGTCCCCCTGATCTATGTGGGCAGGCAGAAAAAAGTTTTTTTGCAGAATGGCGCATTGAGCGATCTGGCGCCGACCCTGCTGCATATCATGGGGCTCGAACAACCCTCCGAGATGTCTGGCAGGTCACTGCTCGCCGAACCAGAGTAGCGATGAGGCTGTTGTCTGAGATGCGGGGTAAATTCGGGGTTTTTTCTGCAGCAGTGATAGTGCTGGCGGTTGCGGTTTCCCTGTACGTGCTATTTGCCGAAGGTGATGAAGAGAAAAAAGAGCGCTTGCGCCAGGAGATGGGAAAGCTGACAGCAGAGTTGCAGTCGGCGCATCAGGCCAGAGACAAGGAGAGCAGGGAGCTTGCCGGGGTTGAGGTGAAAGTCAGCAAGCTGACTGCAAAATTGCATAAAACGGAAATCAAGACAGGAAAGGCCGTAAAGCGCCTAAAGGTGCTGATGACGGATTTGCAGCCAATTGAAGAGCGTCTTGCCACACAGCGGAAATTACTCAATCAGCAGGTGCGATCGAGTTTTTTGATGGGGCGGCAGCAGCAGTTAAGGTTGATGCTCAGTCTCGATGATCCGTCAAGAATCAGCCGTATTGCAATCTACTATAATTACCTCATTCGTGCGCGTTCGCAAATTATCAGGGATGTGCGGCAGACTTTTCATCAGTTGCTGGAAGCCGGGCGTAATATCCGCTCCGAAGAGCAGCGTTTGCAGAGGTTAAAATCAGAGCAATCGCAGCTGTTGTACTCGCTGCATGAAATGCGCGATGCGCGCCAGCAGGCATTGGCCCGCTGGAGTGACAAAATCAGGACAGCAGATGAGCGCCTGAAAATTGTCAAGGAGGACGCTCTACAGTTGGGATTGCTCACCGAACTCCTGACGCAGCAATCCACTGAAGACCCCGCAGAGAGTGCGGCAGAATCCGCTCATGAGAGCGTTTCTCGCGCGGAGGTTCCGCAGCAGCGGATGCCTTTTCCCTCCAGTCGGGGGAAGCTTCCCTGGCCGCTCACAGGGAGGTTGTTGCAGCGGTTTGGAGATTTGATTGTCGGTGATGTCAGGCACACGGGGATGGTGATCAGGGCCAGCACGGGATCACAGGTGCTGGCTGTCTATCCTGGAAAGGTTGTGTTTGCAGACTGGCTGCGTGGATATGGATTACTCATGATTATTGATCATGGTGATGGTTTTATGAGCCTTTATGGTTACAATCAGAGTCTGCTGAAATCAGTTGGTGAGCATGTCAGCGCAGGGGAAGTGATAACGCTCTCAGGTGAGAGTGGAGGACAACAGCAGGCCTCGCTCTATTTTGCGATTCGCAAAGGGGCGAAGGCCTTTGATCCAGTGCGCTGGTGTGTGCGTGCTAAAGGTAAAAACGTAGGTTAAATTCAGAGTCCGTTTATTATGAAACATGTAGCCATTTTTCTTTTCTCGCTGCTTTTTAGCCTCTCCACCACGACTGTGGCCAGGGAGCCTGCGGGAGATGATATTCAAGCGCCGGCCAAGGGGCAATTCGATGATCAGATCAGGGAGCATCTCAATGATCAGGATAGAGACCAATACCGGGAGAGTGGTGATGAGATCCTCCCTGAAAAACCTCAACAGGAGGGAGAGGGCGGGGAGAAACAGCAGAGCGGTGATCAGGACAAAAGTGCTGAGGAGAAAAGCACTGAAGAGAAAGAGAAGCAGCGCACACCGCTTGAGACCCTGCGCCTCTTCGCTGAAGCCTATAGCCGTATTAAACAGAACTACGTGGAATCTGTTGATGATAAAGAGCTGATCGAGCATGCAATTCGCGGCATGCTGGAGGGGCTGGATCCCCATTCGGATTTTCTCATGGGCGATGATTATCTTGATCTGAAGGAGTCTACGCATGGAGAGTTCGGCGGGCTCGGCATCGAGGTGGGCACTGAGAATGGATTCATCAAGGTTATTGCACCGATGGATGACACCCCGGCGCAGAAGGCAGGAGTCAAGGCGGGTGATCTGATTATTCGTCTGGATGAGAAGCCGGTGAAGGGGATGTCGTTAAGCGCGGCAGTCAAGTTGATGCGTGGCAAACCCGGCACGGAACTGATGCTGACAATACTGCGCGAGGGTGAGGAGCAGCCGCTGCAGATCAAGGTGGTGCGGGATATCATTCATGTCGTGAGTGTGAAATCACGTCTTCTGGAGGAGAAGTTCGGCTATATCAGGATCTCCAATTTTCAAATTGCAACGGCCAGGAATCTGCTTGAAAAAATCGAAAAATTACAACAGCAGGCGGATGGGTCGCTGCAGGGGCTGATACTGGATTTGCGCAACAACCCCGGCGGCGTATTGACGGCGGCGGTCGCTGTCAGCGACGCATTTCTGGATCATGGCCTGATTGTCTATACCGAGGGAAGAACAGCTGATTCAAAGATAACATACAGCGCCACCGCGAATGATATTCTCGATGGGGCGCCTATCGTCGTATTGGTCAATGAAGGATCTGCTTCAGCGTCAGAGATCGTTGCCGGAGCTCTTCAGGACCATCGGCGCGCAGTTCTTATCGGGCAGCAGACATTTGGCAAGGGATCTGTACAAACAGTGGTGCCGGTCATGGATGGCGCCGCGATAAAGCTCACCACAGCCCGCTACTACACGCCGCTAGGGCGCTCCATTCAGGCTGAAGGGATCAAGCCGGATATTGAGCTGGCCCCGGTATCAATCGAACTGAGTAAAAAAATCAGTGCCCACTCAATCAAGGAGAAGGATCTCAGCGGTCATCTTGAGAATGGAGATGGTGAAAAGGAGCAGCATCTAAAGTCCGAAGAGAGCGAAGGTGAAGGTGAATCTGCTGAAGATCCACAATCAGACGATGACAAGCAGCAGGACCAGGATGAGGAGAAGGGCAAGAAACAGGAGAGTCCTGAAAGCAGCGATAGTGACAGCGATGACGACTCTAAATCAGACGACGAGGAGGCAGGGAGTGCAGACGAGAAATCAGACGAGAAATCAGATGAGAAACAGGTCTCTCAAGAGAAAGTGCTGATATCAGAGGATTATGCGCTGAGTGAAGCATTGAACCTGCTCAAGGGAATGTCCATCTTTCTTCACACTTCAGATGATAAAAAGCAGCAGCATGAGAAGGCGAAAAAAGATATAAAGCAAAGTGTAGAGCAACAGCAGGAGCAGAAGTGATGAGGGTTTTGATCCCCCTGGCGCAGGGTTGTGAAGAGCTTGAAGCAGTCACCATTATCGATTTACTGCGTCGTGCAGGAATCGAGGTGATTACTGCGGGTCTGGATGATAAGACGGTCACTGCAAGTCGTGGAGTACGGCTGATTCCTGATGTGCAGCTCGATGATGTGATGCAGCAGGAGTTCGATATGCTGGTGCTCCCCGGTGGATTGCCTGGTGCAGATCATCTGGATGCAGACAGGCGCATTCATACCTTGTTAAAGAAATTATCGGAAGGCGGCGGGTATACCGCTGCAATTTGTGCTGCTTCCAAAGTGCTGGCGCATACCGGATTGCTCGATGGTAAAGCTGCGACCGGCTATCCCGGTGTTCTCGACGGCATGGAGTTGTCGTCAACGGAAATCAGTCAGGATGCCGTCGTGATCGATGGCAAGGTTGTCACCTCACGCGGCCCCGGAACGGCAATGGCGTTTGCTTTGACACTGATCGCGCAACTGCTTGGTGAAGAGAAGCGCAGTGAGGTTGAGCAGGCGCTGGTCCGCTGATTGGTGTTTCAAGTAATCCTTGAGTAGACAACATCTTTACAAAATGAGTCAAATTTTAAAAATGACTCTCGCAAAGCTTCCGCGTCCTGCTCACGCCCCTCACCTGGCGTCCATGCAGGCGAAGGCGCTAAGATCGCTAAGGAAACCCCTTTGCGGTCTTTGCGTCTTGGCGAGAAACAAGGGTTTTTTCATGCTTAATCAGTCTGAGACTTGGTCTCGCTAGACATGCAATGTGCAACAAGGGCATTCCTGCTGATGCTGACCATCTTCATGGCAGCCTGTGTTCCGGACTCAAAAAATCCGCTTACTGCGTTTGACAGGGATGCCATGGATGCTTCTGTGTATGGCACCTGGTTCTGGAGAGATAAAGAGGAGACTGGTTATCTTCACTTTGGTCAGGAGAAAGAGTCAGGACTGCTGAAGTTGATAATGATCGAACTCAATAGCAGTGGCAAAATCGGTATTACACAGATGCAGGGTCACACTTCGCAGCTTGGCGACAACCGCTATCTGAATCTCAAATTTGTTCCTCCCGAGGATGGCATCAGCGAATACATTTTCATGAAATATAAGATTTCAGAAAAGGGGCTGGGACTCGCGTTTATGGATCCATCCCTTATCGAGAAGGCGGTCACGGATAGTGTACTTGCCGGCAGAGTGGAGAAGGAAGGCTATCTCTCGTCAGTACATCTTTCGGATACGCCAAAAAAGCTGCGGCAGTTTGTACGTGAAAATGAGCAGGCGCTATTCTCCGAGATGAAGTTTTTGCCCCGAATGGTGCTTCCGCGGAGCAACTGATCCACCGGAGCCAGGATCCTGGCGAGAGAAAATAATCTCTTTCATTCCTTGTCAGTCTGAGACATGGCCTCACTATAAATGATAGATCCTGCTTTTTATTGTCATGGGAAACTCTGAATAACCTGAGCCTCTTGCAAAACTCTCAGCAACTGTCATTTCGACTGGAAGGGGAAATCTTAACTCATTGATAAGTAAGATCTCTCACGCTCGTTCGAGATGATAAAGTTCGCTATTTATGAGTTTTGCAAGTAGCTCACCTGAAATTATAAAATTCCTAACCGAGTCAATAGATATGAAAGAAATGACAAGCATTGAAGAGCACAAAAAAACCGCTGGGTTCCGGGGTATTCATATTGTATGGATTGTACTTGGAACGATGGTATTTACTGCTGCAGTCACCTACTGGGCTGTGCGTACATATATCTATGCGAAAGATTTTGAACCCGTCGTATTAAATCAGAGTGAGCAGCAACAACTGGATAACAAACTCATGGCGCTTGGCTATCAGCCAGAGCCAACATCTGCGAAAACTCAAAAACAGACAGCAGATCAAGATGAATTCGATTCACATGGTCGCCTGAAACCACAGAAATATAGCGAAGAGAGTGGCGAACGTGATTTAAGCTTTAGCGAGAAAGAGTTGAATTCCCTGCTTGCAAGCAACACCAGCATGGCAAAAAAGCTCGCGATTGATCTTTCCCGGGACCTGGTTAGCGTCAGACTCCTTATTCCGGTAGACAGGGACTTCCCGATACTCGGCGGAAAAACACTGCGTGTATCTGCCGGCGTAGAGATGTCCTACAAAAATGGGCGACCACGTGTGGTTCTAAAAGGTGTAACCGTCATGGGCATGCCAATTCCAAATGCCTGGCTCGGTGACCTTAAAAATATTGATCTGATCAGCGAATTTGGTGATGAGCAGGGTTTCTGGAAAAGCTTTGCCGCAGGTGTTGAGGATATTCATGTGGAAGATGGCAAGCTGAAGGTTAAGCTGAAAGAGTAACTATGGACCACCCTTGTGGTTTAAGGAACCTCTGAAAAGTATTTAACTTTTCTTGCCTTTTCTCTGGCGGATCCATCCGCCTATTGCGCCACCGACCCCGGTCGCGATAACTGTACTGATGTAAGTCGCGCCACCATGGTTGTAGCCAAGCATATTTGCTGCGAATACAGAGATAACTCCGCCGAATGCACAGAGTATGGCGTATTTGACAGGGAGTCCGAATTTGTTCAGTCCGTCTAGCATCCTTCGTTACCCTCTAGAGATTATTTTCTCTCGCCAAGGCGCCAAGACCGCAAAGGTTTTTCTTGGCGAGCTTGGCCTGCATGGATGTAGGTCAGGGGCGCAAGCAGGACGCGGAAGCTTTGCGCCTTGGCGAGAGGTATTATTGGAATTTAGCTCTTTTGTAAAGATGTTGGCCATTCAAGGATTCTAGAGAATATAACGCGTCAGATCTTCATTGTCGGCGAGTTCGTTCAGATGCGCATCGACATACTCCGCGTCGATGGTGATGCGTTCTCCCGGCATCTCGGATGCTTCGTAGGAGATCTCTTCAAGCAGACGTTCCAGCACCGTGTGCAGACGCCGCGCACCGATGTTCTCGGTGCG
>JAUVEG010000326.1 GCA_030594925.1 Gammaproteobacteria bacterium | reverse complement strand
CATCTACAACGCCTCGAGGCTTTGCGCGACGATGGGCGTTTGCTGATTGCAGGCCCCCATCCGGCTATCGATACCCCGGATCCCGGTGAAGAGGGATTCAGCGGCAGCCTCATCGTTGCCGAATTTTCATCGCTGGCAGATGCTGAACAATGGGCCGCTGACGACCCGTACCAGCATGCCGGTGTCTATTCACACGTAACCATTAAACCATTCAAACGAGTTTTCTAAATGAAAAAAATCATATTTGCCAGCACACTGCTGTTAACCACATCTCTCCTCCAGGCGACTGAAGTTCCAGCCATACCGCAGGGACCTGTCTTGACCATTAACGATATAGATATCAGCATGCCTGCACTGCTGACATATCGTGACAGCCGCCAGGGACCGCCGTTGCCGCAGGATCCTCAGCAGGCGCAGAACCAGATTATCAGTGAACTGATCACTACTGTGCTGCTCAGTGAGGAGGCAAAAAAGCTGGGGGTTACCGACCGGCCCGAAGTCAAGGATGCTATCGCCATGTACACGCGCATCGTCCTCAGGGATGCCGCCCTCAGCGAGTTGATGAAACAACAGACCGTCAGCGACGATGAAATCAAAGCGGCTTACGATAAATCTCAAAAAGACAGCAAATCAGTTGAGTACAAGGCGCGTCACATCCTTGTCAAAGATGAAGCCAAAGCAAAGGAGTTGATCGGCAAACTCGATGGCGGCGCTGATTTTGCCACACTGGCGAAAGAGAACTCCACAGGCCCGACGGGCAAAGATGGCGGAGACCTTGGATGGTTTAGCGCCGATATGATGGTTGAACCTTTTCGCAATGCCCTGGTTGCAATGGAAAAAGGCAAGTACACCAAAGAGCCTGTCAAAACCCAGTTCGGTTGGCATGTTATTGTTCTGGAAGATAGTCGTGACCAGGAGCCGCCGACACTCGAGAGCGTCAAGCCACAACTGGAGCAGCAGTTAAAGAGTGAGAAACTGCGCGCCCTGCTTGCGGAAATGAGCAAGGACGTAAAAGTCTCCTCTCCGCAGATGGCTGCTCCCGCAGAAAAGGCCCCGGCGGAAAAAGCTCCGGCAGCGGAGAAATCTGAAGCACCCCCTGCAAAATAGTCTTTCTCAATTTACCGACTTTCATCCCCCCTCTCTCCCACCGGGAGAGGGCCGGGGTGAGGGGCTGTATGAATGTACAACTCCTATATCCATCAAAGCTGGAGCAAAAAAAGAGAGGGCGCGATAAGCGAAGCACATGGCGCAATGCCCGTTGTGTTGACACCCTACGCTTCGAAGATATTCGACAAGTCGAAACTGCTCCCTTTCAAAGCTGTTGCTTCCAGGTTTTTCAAATCGTCCAGCTTCTGCTGCATGGCGTAACCCCCCTCTTCGGGTTGGCGATAAACCTCGACTCCCTTCCCCTCGACATCCACCAGCCACACTTCTGGTATACCTGAGCGGGCGTATAACGGCAGCTTGATCTCGCGGTCATACTGCAAACTGGTATCCCCCACTTCAACGATGAGCAGCACATCTTCCGCACGGGGGTGGGATTTGGCGTAGAAGTCCTCACGATATCGCAACAAAGCCAGGTCGGGCTGCGGCTCGGAAAAGTCATTCAGAACGACAGGATCCTGTACCGCTATGATTGTAGTGTCATCCAACCTGTGGGTAAAAATTCTGATGAGATGTTTAACCAGGCCGGCATGGCCGCTTCCTATCGGCGTCATATCGATAATCTCTCCCTGAATGAGTTCCACTCTGGCATCGTGCGCAAAAATTCCCGCACCGCCCATGCGATGATAATCGACTATCGAGTAGCGATGAGGATGAGGTTGCTGAAATGCAGGCGCTGACATTGAAAATACAATCCCTTTACGATCAATCTGTTGAGTATGAATCTATCATGCGACTGAAGGGGCGTCAATTTCAGCAACATCAGCTATCCTGATTATAGTTCGAGTTATAGTTCGAGATTGCCACGCTGCGCTCGCAATGACGGGAGGATTGCCGCACTGCGTTCGCAAAGACAGATGTTATATGAAATGACAGCTGTTATTGAGAAATGATGATGTTATCGATCAACCTCGTCTGGCCCAGCCGGGCGGCTGTTAGAATCACCAGGTTGCTCTCCCCTGCTTTCGCCGGATTGAGGGTATTCGCATTGCGCACAGTAAAGTAGTCAACGACAAATCCCGCATCTTCAAGTGTGGCTGCCGCCTCAGATTCCAGCTGCGTATAGTTGGCTTTCCCTCGATTTATTGCATCAGCCGTCTGTTGCAACGTACGAAAGATCAACGGCGCAATTTTACGCTGCTGTACATCCAGATAGCTGTTGCGCGAACTCATGGCCAGACCATCGGACTCACGCACGGTCGGTGAGGCTGCAATCTCTACAGACATCTGCAGATCTTCCACCATGCGGCGTATGATATGCAGCTGCTGGAAATCCTTCTCGCCGAATATGGCGATATCAGGCTGTACCATGTTGAAGAGTTTGCATACCACCGTAGCGACCCCGACAAAAAAACCGGGACGAAACTCGCC
>JAUVEG010000219.1 GCA_030594925.1 Gammaproteobacteria bacterium | reverse complement strand
CGCGCCAATCGTCTCCTTGATCGACGGCTGCTTTCTGCTCGCATCCATCTTCGGCGCCGGACTCGTTGAGGCATCGACGGAGATGAACACCACGCTGCTCGGATGTGAAAGGCCGACCCTCTTCATATACGACTCCGCACCACCAAACGTTGTGACGATCTCGTAGGGCGCGCGTAAACCCAGGTTGTCCGTGATGCCGCCATCCACAAAATGGGCGTACTGGCGATTGTCCTCTTTGTAGTAACTTTCAAGCCCCTCCACGATCTGGCTCAGCTGGGGATTATTGGCTGTGCGCTTCATCGCCGCCTGCAGCCACTCGGGCTTTTGACTCTTGCAACTGCGGTAATTTTCCAGCACCACCGGGTTGAACAGCACCGGAACCGCGGACGATGCCGTCACTGCACGCGCCACCGGGTAGGTGGAGATATCCGAGCACAACAGGTTGAAGTACTCCTGCACAAAGGAGAAACGCACCCCGTATCCCAGGTCCGATGCATTGATGAGAATCAGCGGGCCACCCTGGCGCTGCATGTCAGCAAAGGTTGCATGACCAAACACATGTTTTTCGTAGTACTTGATGGCCATCTCGGTGCGTCCGGAGCGGCTGAACCAGTGCAGCGGATTCAACACTCCACGGATCAGGCTGCCCTCGACGTTGCGCCGGAGGAACGCCTGCTCGTAATCCTCGAAGATGCGGTCTCCATAGAGGCCATAGTAGGCCGAGGTGAAGCTGCCGCCGGAGACGGAGCTGATGGTGTCGACCTCGTCGAGGAGACTATGCCGATGACCTTTGACCTTGACCATGGTGTCGCGCAGCTCCTGCATCACCCCGTAGGCCAGTGCAGCGGCGCGTGTCCCGCCGCCCGAGAAAGCGAGCGTCAATACGATGTCACCGGTATCCCGTCGCCCCTTGTCTGTATGCAGCGAGTAGGCCTGTGTCGATGCAGCTCCACTCAATTCATCATTATCGATCACCCCGTAGGAGGCACAGCCGGAAAGCAGCAGCAAACCAACACTCATACTCATACTCATAAACTTCAACATAGATCACCCTATATTCAGTAGTAGATAAATCATTTTTTCGTACGATACCGATAGAATCTGTGGATCATTATCAATGCCTGGTTGAGATGCCCAGGAATGGCATAATAATCCACACAGCAACCCCGAGACGAGGATCGACAAGCGTCAGCAAAGAGGCGATGACCGCCAGCGCAGGAAGTAGAATGATGACCCGTTTCACCGATCCCGGCACTGAGAAAGGATGTTCAGAACCATCCTCCGGTCTCTCCAACAAAAACCACATCCCTGCGAGAGCAAGCCCGGCCAACGCATAGCAGGCCGAGAAGATAATGACTGAAAATGCCTGCTCAGGATGCTCGCTCATCAGCGCCGTTGGAAAGGGGATAAATGAGACCATGCCAAGGAACGCGAAGTTCAACCCGACAAAGGCGCGCGACCTGCGTTTACCACCCTCCAGAAGCGCATGCTGGGTAATCCACAGCCGGCACAGCAGGGCAAAACTGATCAGCCAGGCGATTACGCTTGGCAGCTCTTGCAGCAGCGCATCCTTGAAGAGATCACCCGATATGGCGCCAGTCAACTGCGGAACCTCGATATCCAACACCAGCAGGGTCATCGCGATGGCAAACACACCATCACTGATTCCGTGTATGCGCGACACATTGAAATACTGCTGTTTCATAGCGCAGCCCTACTCACTGCTTGTCCCGACAACAGCTGACTGAGCTTGTAACGGCGCGTCAAAGTGCACATCGAGCTGTGGGAAAGCCATGGTGATATCCGCATCTTTCAGCTCCCGCCAAATGGCTTGATTGAGTAATGCCCGTTTTGCCCCGGACAACCACGGGTCGTCGATCCAGATCCTGACTTTGTAGTTAATCGCAGAGTCGCCGAAACCGGAGAGAATAACCGAAATTTGGTGTTGCGGCGATTTCCAGTCGCAATGTGCGCAGACACTCTCGAGGACTCTCTGAACCTCATCGAGGTCAGACGAGTATGCAACCCCGACCTCCGCCTCGATCCTGCATAGTGAGTTGCTGTAAGTATAGTTCGCGATCTTTCCCTGAATAAGCTCGGAGTTTGGATAGACGACATCTTTTTCATCCTTGGTTTTTACAATCGTCGAACTCATGCCGATGCTTTCGACCCGCATCATCGTGTGATCATCGGTCGACTCCAGCACATCTCCGGGTTTGATGCTCCCTTCGAGCCGGATGAGTATGCCCGAGATGTAGTTCTCGACGATATTTTTCGCAACGAACGCCATCGCCACGGCAAACATTCCACCACCGGTAAATACCGATGACATGTCAATTCCAAGAACATGCAGCGCAAACAGAATGCCGAGCGTCATAATGACGATTTTGGCGGTGATCTTGTATTTGTGAACGGCTCGTTCGTCTTCAAAATCATCGTGCTTTAGATGCTGATCGATGTAGCGCTGCAACTTGCGTGAAAACCACAGCGCCAGTAGCACGACAGCAATTGCAATGATGACCTTTATTCCCGTCGTTTCAATGCTCTTTAGATCGATAATCTCAATGAATTTTTCGAACAGCTCTTTCATTTGTTGTTGCTATACCCTATGTTGAAATCCTGGCGCCTTCTCAATAAGCCCGTGCATGTCAATAATAATGCTATCGCATTTTAATCGTGGTCAGAAGACCACTCCTACGTTTGTGGTCAACATTTTTGTGGGAGCGCAAAAAGGCAAGCGAGATTGGTATTTTAATAAATGCCTCACCCTGGATTAAGGAGTTGTCATCTTCAGGGCATGGCCGGCCCCTGCTGTACCGGATCTTCGGATTTTACCGTCCCTCCACAGCCAACCAGGAGTACAGAAAAGAGGATCGCGGCAACGATCGCTTTCATCATGATTGTTCACCCATAACGATTAAAAATTAAAGACTACCACAGTAGACTGATAGAATTAATAGATGAATATTACATCATATAGTGCAGTTGCAGCGCTGTTTCTCATACTGCTCGAGTTGGCATTCATTGCACGTGTTCTGCTGCGGCCGAGCCGGCAACCTGCCTCACGGATTGCATGGATCGTTGTCATCGCCATGTTGCCGGTGTTCGGAATTCTTGCCTATCTCCTTTTTGGCGAAACTAGTATCGGCCGCCGCCGTACAACGCAGGTGCGCAATGTTCTCGAGGCAATGCCTGATTTCCCTGCGGCTGTGCCCGGTGATGAAGCAAACCTCGAGGCGAATGTGCCTGAGCAGTATGCGCATCTGTTTCGTGTCGGACGGTCGATCAACCATGTCGAGCCCGTGGGCGGCAACTCCGCGACCCTGCCAGCAGACTCCAACGCCGTGATCGACGCGATGGTGGCCGATATCGACGCCGCTAAACAGCATGTCCATCTGCTTTTCTATATCTGGCTGACGGACACTAATGGCTGCAAGGTCGTCGAGGCGCTAAAGCGCGCCACAGGTCGCGGTGTAATATGCCGCGCCATGGCCGACGATCTCGGTTCGCGCGCCATGATTCGCTCGCCGCACTGGCAGGACATGCAGGAGGCCGGGGTGCGCCTGGCCGTGGCCCTGCCGATCGGCAATCCTCTGCTGCGGCCGTTCAGAGGCC
>JAUVEG010000023.1 GCA_030594925.1 Gammaproteobacteria bacterium | reverse complement strand
CATCTGTCACAACAATTTCGTCTCTTTTCGTGCATTTCGTGACTTTCGTGGTAAAAAATTTGATGACACTCATTATTTGACCCGGGATTAGCAATCCTTTAAGGTCACTACGCTTCAGAGTGCCGGGCAGGAGTGACTCCTGCCTGGATAATCGGGAAGTCGGTGCAATTCCGACACTGCCCCCGCAACGGTAATCAGTGAGCGCCTTCAGCAATTCACTGTAAGTCCGGGGACCGGCTCTGCATGCAGGTAGTCAACCAGGGATTCTCCACGACTCCTATGTTGGCTGTGTTTCTCGAGTGCGGCGGGCACTCCCTAAAGGTACAACCATCATGAAATCAACCATCCCACTGTTGCTGCTGGCAGCATCAGGCGCAGCCATCCCGGCTGAAGATGAAATGGTCATCGTCATCACCGCGACAGGCAACGAAACCCCTCTACTAGAGACAGCGCCATCGACCACGGTCATTACGCGCGACGAAATCGAGCGCCGTCAATACCAGACCGTTGCCGAAGCGCTGCGTCAGGTTCCCGGAGTGCATGTCGCCAGCAACGGCGGCACCGGACAGCCGACATCGCTGTTTATTCGCGGCACAAACTCAAATCATGTTCTGGTGATGATTGATGGCGTCAAGATCAATGACACCACCACGCCAAACGGCGCCTTTGATTTTTCCAACCTCATGACTGATGCCATCGAACGCATCGAGGTTGTGCGGGGACCCCAGAGTACGCTCTACGGCTCCGACGCCATTGGCGGCGTCATCAACATTATCACCAGAAAAGGGAGCACTGCGGGCGGCCCTATAAGCGGCTCGATCGAGCTTGCAGGCGGCAGTCACAACACCTTCAAACAGGCGGCAACCATCTACGGCGGAAACCGGAAAGCCACTTATATGCTGTCGCTGGCAAATATCGACACTGATGGCGAGACCGTCAGCGCACCGGATTATCAGTTCTCTCCTGTCGATGACGACGGCTATCACAACACCACCCTGACTGCCAGTACTGAATTCCACCCCGTTGAAAATCTGAAATTCGAGTTGAGTGGACAGTTTATCGATTCGCATACCGAATTTGACGCCAGTGCAGATGAATCTCTGATTCCGGAAACAGATCTGCAGAGCTGGTTTATACATACCGCCGCCGAGGCGCGCCTGCTCGATGGACAATGGAGCAGCCGTCTGTTGTTCAACCGCAGCAGCAGCACCAGAGACACTCTCTATGACTTCTTCGGACTCCCCTCCTCCACCTATTTCGACAGCAAGCGCAATGAGGCGGAGTGGCGCAATGACTTCTACTTTCTGGACAACCATACACTGACCGCCGGATTCAAATGGGAACAGGAGAAGGCGATGGCCTCCTCGGATTTTTCCGCCAGCGATCATCAGGCAACCACCAGATCGTTCTACCTGCAGGATCAGTTCACTTTTTTTGATAACCTCTTCGGCACCATTGGCGTACGTCATGATGAGCACACCGGTTTTGGCGGCGAGACCACCTGGCGCATCGCTCCCGTCTACCTCATCGAGCAGAGCAATACCAGAATCAAAGCCAGCTACGGCACGGCTTTCAATGCCCCCTCCCTGTTTCAGCTGTATGATGAATTTTCAGGGAATCCGGATCTTGAAGCCGAGAAAAGCCGCGGGACTGAGATTGGTTTTGAGCAACAGTTTCTGAACAACAACCTCTCACTGGGCGCCACCCTCTTTTACAACAAGCTGGACAACCTGATCGATTTCAACAACACCACTTTCAAATACTTCAATGTCCCGGATGTGACGACAAAAGGCGTCGAGAGCTTTGCCAGCTACCGTTTCAACGATGCTTTCAATGTACGCCTGGACTACACCTGGATGGATACGGAAGATAGCGAGGGCGAACCATTGCTGCGCCGCCCAAAAAACGAAGCGAGCCTGACTCTCAACTACGACCCGGTAGAGAGAATCTCGCTCTCCGGCATCATGCACTATGTGGGCAATCGTGACGATACCATTCGCGGCGTTTATCCTACTACACGCACCATGCTCGGAAGCTACACTACCATCGATCTTGCCGGCAGCTACCAACTCAATGACCGCTGGCTGCTCGAGGGGAAAATCATCAATTTGACCGACAAGGAGTATCAGCCGGTCCACGGCTATGCAGGCACGGGATTCGGGGCTTTTATCGGCATCAAGGTGAAAATTTGACCAAAAAATCACGCATCTATACCCGCACCGGCGACCGGGGAAGCAGCGGGCTCGCCAATGGCGAACGCCGTTCAAAAACAGATCAACGTTTTGTGGCCATGGGCGCCCTGGATGAGCTCAATGCCGTGCTGGGGGTTGTCTGCTCGCCATTGAGTGATCCCATACTGAAGCAGCAGATTGAGAGCATCCAGAAACAACTCTTTATTGCCGGTGCAGAGCTCGCGCTGGCGAAAGAGACCCACATCATGGAAGAGCATCTGCTGGCAGTGGAAAAGATGATCGATCACTACGATGCCGCATTGCCACGCATGACGCATTTCATCCTTCCCGGAGGCTCGGTTGCCGGCGCCACACTGCATCATGCCCGCAGCCTGTGCCGTCGTGTTGAGTGCGAGGTATTACACCTTGCCCGGCAGGAAGAGGTAAACTCTCTGCTGTTACGCTATCTTAATCGCCTCTCTGATCTGCTGTTTGTGCTGGCTCGACATCTGAACCGGCAGCAGGGAGAGCCTGAAACAAAATGGATACCATGAAACTGCTGCTTGCCAATCCCCGTGGGTTCTGTGCCGGGGTGGATCGCGCCATCGAGATTGTCGAAACAGCGCTTGATCTGATCGGACCGCCCATCTATGTGCGTCATGAAGTCGTGCATAACCGATTTGTCGTCGAAAGCCTCAGGGAACGGGGGGCGATTTTTGTCGACAGCCTCGATGATATCCCGGACGGACAGACGGTGATCTTCTCCGCCCACGGCGTCTCCCAGGATGTCAAGGATGAAGCGGAGGTCCGCGAGTTACAGATTTTCGACGCCACCTGCCCGCTGGTCACCAAGGTTCACATGGAGGTGCTGCGTCACTGCAGAAATGGCGATTCGGTGGTGCTTATCGGACACAAGGGACACCCCGAAGTCGAGGGCACCATGGGACAGTATCGATGCCAGCAAATGGAGGGGGAGATGCTGCTGATCGAGACCCCTGAAGACGTCGCAAAACTGAATATTAAAAACCCGCATAAAATCGCTTACGTCACCCAGACAACCCTCTCGATCGATGATACTGCAGAGGTTATCGCTGCACTGCGAAAACGCTTTCCGAATATTACCGGGCAGAAGAAGGATGACATCTGCTATGCCACACAAAACCGGCAGGATGCCGTCAAGGAGCTTGCCGCTGAATGCGATCTGATCCTGGTTGTCGGCTCTCCCAACAGTTCCAACTCCAACCGGCTGCGTGAACTGGCGGAGAAACAGGGAAGAACCTCCTATCTCATCGATGGCGCCGATGACATCGACTCCAAATGGCTGCACGGTGTCGACGTGATCGGCGTTACAGCCGGAGCCTCGGCACCGGAAGTGGTGGTCTCCGACGTCATCGAACGCCTGCAGTCACTTGGAGCGAAGGCTGCTGAAGACAACATGGGCGTCAGGGAGGACATCGTCTTTGTACTGCCTAAAAACCTGCGTCTCATGGCAGAGCAGCAAGCATCAAAAGAGACCGGGTAACGCAGATGCACATCATCGTGATAGGCGCAGGCATCAGCGGCATGATGAGCGCACGCGAACTGCTGCTCGCGGGTGCGCAGGTTACGCTCATCGAACGCCGGCAAACCGGTCGGGAATCCTCATGGGCCGGCGGCGGCATCATCTCCCCTCTCTATCCATGGCGCTATGCTGATGCAGTGAATCTACTTGCAAGCAGCAGCCAGAAGGCCTACCCCGCACTGGCAGCACAACTCGCTGAAAATACAGGCATCGATCCTGAATATCTCAACAGCGGGCTGCTGATTCTTGCGCCTGATGAAACCCGGACGGCAGTGAGCTGGGCACAGCAGTGGCAGGTCGATCTACAGCAAGTCGACAGACAGCAGATGCATGACATCGAAACAACACTGAAGAGCCCGGTTGAAGAGGGGCTATGGCTCCCACAGGTTGCCCAGGTCAGAAACCCGCGTTTCATGAAAGCGCTGCACAGGGAACTTGAAAGCCTTGGCGCTCATTTTATACTGCATACTTCGGTCACAGGATTTGAACATAAAGGGGCGAACATCACTGCTGTAAAAACAGCTGAGCGGAACTTCTCTGCCGACAAAATCATCATCTGCAGCGGCGCCTGGGCGGGTGAAATGCTGCGCGATGTCATGCCGCAGCCGAAGATTGAGCCGGTACTCGGACAAATGCTGCTGTTCAAAACAAAGCCCGGCAGTGTCAAACGCATCACCCTGTGGGACAGCCACTACACGGTGCCGCGCAAGGATGGCCGGGTGTTGTTTGGCAGCACTATCGAACATAGCGGATTTATCAAGGAGACCACCCGGGAGGCAGCCGAACTGCTGCATCAATGCGCTATCGACCTTTATCCCCAACTAGCCGACTACCCGATAGAACATCACTGGGCCGGACTGCGTCCGGGCTCCCCGCGCGGCATACCCTACATCGGCAGACACCCCGAATACGAGAATCTCTTCATCAATGCCGGACACTACCGCAACGGCGTTGTGCTGGCGCCTGCATCGGCAAAACTGGTCGCAGATCTGGTGCTCGGAAGAGAAACAGAGATAGACCCCGCACCCTACGCATTTGATGCTGCGCGTGATTGAGTTTGCTGTAGAACAAATTATAGCGAGATCAGGCATCAGAATGACGTGACATGAAAAAAGACCTTTTTCTCTCGCCAAGCTTCCGCGTCCTGCTCACGCCCCTCACCTACGATCCCTGTAGGCGAAGACGCTAAGCCCGCCAAGAAAAACCTTTGCGATCTTGGCGTCTTGGCGAGAGTCATTATTGACATTTAACTCATTTCTAAAGATGTTGGATAATCAATGATTATCAAAAGTGCTTTTCTATCGCGACTCACAAAGAAATTTTTCAGCAGTACCCAGTCTATGGTATAAACTTGATATACATAAAAAAAATTGGGCGCGGGAGTTGCATCAGAAAGATTGCAAACCCTCTCTCCCCATTCAATAAGAACGACAAGCGACCAAAAGGAGACCCCATGCTGAAACCCGGCGATATTGCTCCCGGCTTTGAGATCCCCAATGCTGAACTCGAGATGATTCAGCTCGAGGAGTTGAGAAACAAGCATAACCTGGTGCTCTATTTTTACCCTAAAGACGACACTCCGGGATGCACCATGGAAGCACTGGAGTTTTCAGACATGAGTGATCAGTTTGAAAAGCTGGACACCCTCATCTTCGGCGTCAGCAGAGACAGCTGCTACACGCACGGAAATTTTCGCGATAAACATGGCCTCACTATCCACCTGCTGGCTGACATCGATGGCGTGCTGTGCAAAGCCTATGGTGTGTGGCGTGAAAAAGAGGCGCATGGCGAGAAGAAGATGGGGATTCTGCGATCAACCTTCATCATCGACAAGCAGGGGATTATTCAACATACCCTCTACGACATCAAACCCAAAGGGCATGCAAAGCAGGTGCTGGAACTGGTAAAAGGGATGATCTAGAATCCTTGATCCACTAAAATGTTTGCACATGAGTCAAGTTTTAAAAGAATCTCTCGCTAAGAACGCAAAGGACGCAAAGGTTTTTCTTTGCGCTCTTGGCGTCTTCGCCTACACGGATGTAGGTGAGGGGCGTGAGCAGGACGCGGAAGCTTTGCGAGAGAAAATGATCTCTTTTATGTTTCGTCAGTCCGGGACTTGATCTCGCTAACTCATGACTCAGCTGCTGTAATCTTGCAGCTTCCGCATGCTATCACTCTGCACAGCAGTCGAAAATAGACTCGCACTGTCTGCAGCTGAATCAAAGCCAGGGGCAGCAGAAGCACGAAAAAGGCCGGTGAAAGTGGCTCCACAAGACCATTTTTCACCAGTCCAAACACGATAAAGAACATCCCGAAAACCACGAAGGCCACCCCCGGACAAATCAGGGAGAAACTTCCCGCATCCGCTTTCGCTCCCTGGCTGTAGTCTCTGAAATAACCGACCCTCTTCATCACCTTGTAGCCTATCAAACCTACGACGATCTGCAGTGACAGGATGATCGAGGTGATGACGAACAACCCCGGTTTGGAGAGAGTCTCCTCAAAGCCATGATGCAGCCCCATCGTCAGCCGGATTATGGTGATTCCGCCCAGAGTCAGTATCGGAATCATGATCCACAGGCTGACAGCTGATTTTTCGGCAATACCATGCTTCAGGATTGACTGAAACCCCAGCACAAGTTTGACGATCATCAGCAAAAATGCCAGCGAGAGGAAAAACAGCGCCAGGAACATGCCGATCGCATTGATCTCCTTATAATGACTCATGGCGCCCGGTGCAGCCATGCCAACAGCGATCATGACCAGCGCAAAAATCGCCAGCATCTGGCTGAGGTTATTATTGGAGACAAAGTCAAAATCGCCATTCGTCAGCAGTCGCGTAAAGTATTCGCCCAGTATTTTCAGCGCATGGAATCCAATCAGACTAAAAGCCAGCAGCGCAAGCGGAAACAGGTACTCCACAAAATCCCACAAACCCGGCACAAAAACAGCGCCAAGAATGAAGCTGACGTTGACACTCATTGCCAGCGTCAACGGAATCACCATCAGCGACACCTCCATATTGGAGTTTTTCAATGCGCTGAATGCCTCCGTCTTGCGAAAACGGCGATATTCACTGATATTCCAAAACAGTAGCCGAAAGTGCAGCAGTGACAGCAGCGCCACCGCAACAAGAGCGGCCGACAGCGCTATGACTGTGCCGATATCTCCGCCGGTAAGCAGCGCATAGAGGTGATCAAAGGTCACCATCGGCGTATCCGCATGGGGAACCATAAACTGCGGATACATGAAAAAAGAGACCGCCAACCCACCTGCACCCAGTGCGGCGAGAAAATAGAGCGGCGAATATTTTGAACCCAGTTGCTTAATTAACATACCTATATACCTACATAATTTACTTCTATGAAGGCATATTAGCGTTTACTTATATTTAAGTAAAGAGGATAATTGTCAATCAGATGGGGGATCTGGACGCAACTTCTCAAAAACTCCGGGTATGCGGATAGAGTGACAGCGCCTGTCAACCGTGGTCAGAAGAGCACTTCTGCGTTTGCGCTCGGCAATTATTGTAGAGGCTGTCTTCCGACCGCGAAATGCACCGGGTTAATGAGAAGTTATCAAAGAAAGAAGATAACTATTCAGTATCTTGTAAATGAACTAACAAGTCGCTGTTACCAGGTACATCTAAAGGAAACGTTGGAGGCATGGATGCCGACACGAGCCTACAGGAACGTATTGACGGCGTTTTCCGGTAGATGTGCCTGATAACAGTGACGCTCCCTCATGAGCTGAATAGTTACGAAAGAAGTTATTGCGGAATCAATCCATCATGCTGCGACTCATCATCGGGCAGAACACGTTGCTGGAGCAGGCGCCACTTACCATCCGCCTCCATCTCCAGCAGCACCTCGATACCATGCGCATTGACTGTGCCGTCTGATGCCTCAATGGTTTCCCAGGTTTTGAACATGACGCGTTCAGCTGTGCTCGCTAGCATCTTGAGACCATCATAGTGAACAGATTGCACCTCATGCCCGGCAAACTCATGCTGACATTGCGCAGCCCACTCCTCATAACCGATGTGCTCAAACCCCGGCACGCCGGTGACGCTCACCTTTTTGGAGATGAGATCCATATGTTTATTGAAATCGTTGGCCGTTGCAGTCTCTGCAGATGCAGTCAACCAGCGCAAAGCAATACCCTGTGTCATATCACTACCTGTATAAAATTACTGCTTTCCCAACCTGGAAAAGCCGGAACCAAAGGGGATGTCGAGCGCTTTAAGCACAGCACATGGCGCCTTCACATGCGGCGCAATGCCCGTTGGTTATTGCGCCCTACACCGCGCATGCAATTTTCTTGAGCATTTTGTATAAGATTTACACAATCAAGAACATAAAGAAGGCTATCAAGGGGGTTGCTATTCATCCACCAGTTTGCGACATAATTCTGACAATCTGTCCCGGTTCATCCTTGAATTCATGGCGCATGGGTTTGAGCGCCAGCGCCGCCACGATCGCCTCCCTGATTTGGTCATCGTTCGAACCATCCCTGAGCAGCGGACGCAGTTCCACCTTGTCATTCTGCCCGAGGCAGAGATAGAGAGTGCCGTTGACCGAAACCCGTACGCGATTGCAGGTTTCGCAAAAATGCTGCGAGATAGGGGTAATGAAACCGATACGCAGTTCGGTTCCTTCAACCTGGAAATAACGTGCCGGACCGCCACCGGGCATCATGCCCGGAATCAGGCTGAAGCGTTTTTTCAGGCGCCTCTTGAGCTGCTGCAGATCATAGTAGTAGTCGGTTGCATGCTTTCCTGTCGACCCCACCGGCATGGTCTCAATAAAGCGCAGCGTGAAGTCATTCTCCAGGCAGTAGTCGACGATGGATTCAAACTCATCATCATTGAGACCTTTCATGGCCACGACATTGATTTTTACCGGGCTGAGGCCGGCTCTTTTCGCCGCCTGCAGTCCATCGAGTACAGTCTGCAGTTTGCCGCCGGTGATCTCCTTGAAACGCTCATGCTGCAGTGAATCGAGACTGACGTTGATGCGTGAGACGCCCGCTTCTTTGAGAGCGACCGCATGCTCACTCAACAACGAGGCATTGGTGCTCAGGGAGAGATCTTCGATACCGGGGATGGCCGAGAGTCTGGCGGCGAGTTCAGGCAGGTTTTTACGCACCAGCGGCTCTCCGCCGGTGAGTCGTACCCGCCTGACCCCCAGGTCGGCAAAGATGCCCATTAGACGCTCCACTTCATCGAAGGTCAGCCAGTTTTCCGGCTCCTCAAAATCAGTAAAACCCTTGGGGATGCAATAGAAACAGCGCATGTTGCATTTATCAGTGACAGAGAGACGCACATACTCCACTCTTCGTCCAAACGGATCGATCAGCTCTTTGCGTAATTCTGTGTCACTCATGTTATTTCATCCAACAACAAAGCTATGCTCATTATAGACATTTTTCAGGAGAGACATATCCATTTCTTCACTCAAAAGCACACAAATTGTATGCGCTTTGTGCAAGCGTTGTGGCGTATTTTCAGGGTTCAGGCTACCATGCGGTCTCTTCCGCAGTCAGGGGAAAACCATGCAACAAAAATCCATCCTTGTCACAGGCTGTTCCAGCGGCATTGGCCGTTGTACTGCCCTGGGGCTGAAGCAACGAGGATACCGGGTGTTCGCAACTGCGCGTCAGCAAGCGGATATCGATGAACTGGAAGGCCTGGGCATTACCACTCTCTATCTCGACTATCGTGACAGTAAGAGCATTCATACGGCCTTTAATAGAGTGATGGAGGCTACCGGCGGCAGGCTCTATGCACTCTTCAACAATGGCGCCTACGGCCAACCAGGCGCTGTCGAGGATCTTACGCGTGAAACATTGCACAGCCAGTTTGAGACCAACCTGTTCGGTTGGCATGAGTTGACCCGGCTTGCCATCCCCGTCATGCGACTGCACAACGAAGGCCGCATCATCCACAACAGCTCAGTACTGGGCTTTGCAGCCATCTCCTACAGGGGCGCCTACAACGCCAGTAAATATGCACTGGAAGGCCTTGCAGATACCCAGCGGCTTGAACTTCGCGGCAGCAACATCCATATCAGCCTGATCGAGCCAGGCCCGATTCGCAGTCGTTTTCGCGCCAATGCCTATCAGAAGTTTATCGAGAATATCGATGTTGAAAAGAGCGTTCACCAGGAAACCTATGAAAAGATGATCGCCCGCCTGAAAAAAGAGGGCGATGCCGCCCCATTTACCCTGCCGCCGGAAGCCGTGCTGAAAAAAGTGGTGCATGCACTCGAAAGCAAGCGTCCGAAAATCCGTTACTACGTCACCTTTCCAACCTACCTGTTCGGCGCCCTGAAACGCATTCTCAGCAACAGGCAGATGGACTGGCTGCTCGCAAAAATCTAACTGTCACGTTTATTTTTTTTATTGAGCCTGTATTTCTGACCGGGTGTGAGTTTGCTGCTGCGCTTCCCCTTCTCTTTGAAGGGATTGCCGCCGGTACGGAATTCAACCCTGAGGGGGGTGCCGCTGAGTTGCAGAACCTTGTGGAATCGTTTTTGCATATAGCGCCTGTATGAGGCCGGAACCGCATCGGTCTGCTTGCCGTGGACGATAATGCGCGGCGGGTTTTTACCCCCCTGGTGCGCGTAACGCAGCTTGATGCGTCTGCCCCGCGCCATCGGCGGTTGATGCTCGGTAACGATACTCTCTAAAATCTCGGTCAGATGATTGGTCTTAAAATCCCGGATAGCATTGGCGTAGGCGTGCTGTACGTTTTTCAGCAGCAGGCCGACTCCACTGCCATGCAGCGCCGAAACAAAATGCCAGCTTGCAAAATCCAGAAAGTAGAGGCGCCGTTTGAGCTCCTCCTTCACTTTTTCACGCTGC
>JAUVEG010000053.1 GCA_030594925.1 Gammaproteobacteria bacterium | reverse complement strand
GGACGGCAACTCAGAAAAGTCGGGATCCGGCATTCCCGGAAGATGCAGTGAAAACCACTGGCGGGTGACGGCATACTTGTCCTTGAGTCCGGCCATGCTCACCTTGCGGCGGCGAAGGTTTGCGGCCGCAGCCAGCAGCCTGGCGGCATCACCGGAGTTGAGCTCCCTCTTTTCGACAAACAGGTAGAGATGCTCGCCTTCACCCGAGAGCTCAAACGGCAGGCTCTCCTCGACATAGAAGTCTTCCGGCGCCGCCCGTATGACGCCGCTGGCTACCGAACCGCCATGGACGCAGGGAAGGTCTGCGACACGAAAGGAGTCTGCCTGTTGTTCGTGGGTCATGGTGTTAGAATTTGTAGGTTGGGCAAAGCAATTTCCGTCGATGATGTTGGGCACACCTCAATTTTGTGTTTCATCCGGCACATTGAGTGAATTGCACAGTAAGCGTGCCCAACAAAAACAGTGCCGGGCGATACGGCTTTGCCCAACCTACAAAAACTCTGCAATTTTCTTGACTGCCTTTTGCATCTTCTCGATGGTGGTCGTATAGGCGAAGCGCAGATGCTGCTGCGGCCGGTTTGCGCCGAAATCTTTGCCCGGCGTCACCGCCACGCCCTGTTCTTCCAGCAGTTGATGGCAAAAACTGAAACTGTCGTCACACAATTCACTGCAATCTGCATAGAGATAGAAAGCGCCCTGAGGTGGATTCGAAAGCTTGAAACCCAGCTGCTGCAGCTGCGGATAGAGATAATCCCTGCGCTGGCGGAACGCATCTCTACGTTGCTCCAGGATTGCCACAGATTCCGCTTTAAGCGCTTCCAGCGCGGCGTACTGGGAGATGGTCGGCGCAGAGAGATAGAGATTCTGCGCCAGTTTATCCATGATCGGCACAAAGGATTCCGGAACCACCAGCCACCCCAGACGCCATCCAGTCATGCCGAAATACTTGGAGAAACTGTTGACCACGAAGAGATGCTCGGCATCAAATTCCAGAGCAGTCGCAGGGGCTGCTTCATAGCTCAGTCCCTGGTAGATTTCATCGACAATCAGATAACCGCCAAGAGTTTTGATTTGCTGCACCAACGCTTCAAGCTGTGGCTGCGACAGCACAGCGCCTGTTGGATTGGCGGGTGAGGCGACCATCATCACAGAGGTGGCCGAATCCCAGCTATCGGCAACCTGCCGGGGTGTGGAAATCCAGCCATTCTCTGCGCTCACCGCAAGCGAGACGGGTTCGCCATCACACAGGTAGACAAAGTTGCGGTTGCAGGGATAGCCCGGGTCCGGTAGCAGCACCCTGTCGCCCGGATCAACCAGCGCACTCATCAGCATCTGCAGTCCGGTCGATGAGCCCGGTGTAATCACAATCCGTCGCGCAGAGACATCGATGTCAAAACGCTCGGCGTACCAGCGGCTCAACGCCTCACGCAGTTCGGGCAATCCCAGTGCCGGGGTATAGTGGGTCTTCCCTTCTGCAAGCGCACGCTGACCGGCATCGATGACGGGCTGAGGCGTCGTAAAATCAGGTTCGCCCACCTCCAGATGAATCACCTCCCTGCCCTGCGCCTGCAGCTCTCTCGCACGCGCCAGCAAATCCATCACATAGAATGGCTGGATGTTGTCGATGCGCTTTGCTGTCATTTATTCATTGCTAACGAGACCAAGTCCAGACTAATGAGACATGAAAGTCTTTTATGCTCTCGCAAAGACGCAGAGACGCAAAGGGTTTTTCTTGGCGGTCTTTGCGTCTTTGCGAGAGTCATGATGAAATTTGATTCATTCGTAATGATGTTGGTCACTCAAGAATGACTAATTTTCGGTTAATTCGCAGCAGCATGAATCTTCCGCACCGCAGCCATATCGACGAAGCCGCCATCGATCCTGACACCATCGATGTTGCGCAGCGGACTCCCCGGATCTCCAAACTGGTCGATGACCGTGGTGGCGCCATTGAAGTCATGATCCTCGGTATAGTGATTGGTGGTCACCATGATCGCTTTGATCCCGGAATCCTTAACAGAGATAACACCATTTTCCGAATCTTCAAAAGCGATGCACTCGCCAGGCTGCAGCTGCATCTGCTGCATTGCCCACTGGTAGATGTCCGGGGCAGGTTTTTTGGCGGGAACCACATCGCCTGCCGCAATCACTTCAAACCAACCGATACTCTCGACACCGAGGGTATTTTCCAGCAGCGCCGTGACATTGGCCGGCGTGGTGGTGGTGGCGATTGCCAGGCGCATGCCGCTCTCTCTCGCCTCATTGATGAGACGTTCAACACCGACCCGCAATGGAATACGTCCCTCACCCAGCAGACGCGTATAGTGATCTGTCTTGGATTGATGCAACTCCGGTATCATGCTCTCCAGGTCGACATCTGCAGGCAGCGGAGGCTGCTTCTGCTCAATGAAGAAGCGCATGCGCTCTTTGCCGCCAGTGACTTGAAGCAGCCATCCGTAGTCATCCACCGACCAGTGCCAATCCAGGCCGGCATCATCGAAAGCCAGATTAAAGGCCACGCGATGACCATCACGTTCGGTATCGGCAAGGGTGCCGTCGACATCAAAAAGCAGCGCCTTGAGTTTACTCATTGTTCTCTCCAGTAGAGCCCCGCTCTATATACAAGCATATTGCGGAACCACAAAAATTGCGCCTAAGGTAACACAACCTTGACACAGCCTCAAAAAATCGATTTGATAGGGTTCCATTGACTCATTCTATCTACTCTTGGAGTAATCACTGTTGAACGACATATCAACCGGCATGCTGTTTGCCACGATGCTGTTTTTGCTGATTTGTTCTGCATTCTTCTCCAGCTCCGAGACTGCCCTGATGGTGCTCAATCGCTATCGCCTGCGGCATCTCTCACAACATGGCCACAGGGGGGCGCAGCTCGCTGAAAAACTCCTCGAAACACCCGACCGCCTCATCGGCTTGATTCTCCTCGGCAACAACTTCGTCAATATCTTCGCTTCGGCGCTGGCCACCATCATTGCGCTGCGGCTCGGCGGCGAACCGGCGATCGCCATCGCCACAGGTTTGTTGACGCTGGTGGTGCTGATCTACGCCGAGGTCATCCCCAAGACCGTCGCTGCAAGCCGGCCGGAAACCATCGCCTTCCCCGCAGCCTATGTCTACACCCTGCTGCTGAAGATCCTCTATCCGCTGGTGTGGTTCATCAACCGCATCACCCACCTGCACCTGCGTGTGCTGGGACTTTCCGGCAGCAACAACGACTCAACATCACTCAGCCAGGAGGAGCTGCGCACCGTCGTCAACGAGGCCGGAGCAATGATCCCCGATCGCGATCAACAGATGCTGATCGGCATTCTCGATCTCGAAAAGGCCACTGCAGAAGACATCATGGTGCCTCGCAATGAACTGACCGGCATCGACCTGCAGGATCCCTATGATGATATCGAGGATTTTCTCGAACACACCCATTTCGCCCGCATCCTGGTCTTCGACGGCAGCCTCGACAATATTGTCGGCACCATCCACAGCCGCCAGTGCCTGCAGCTGGCATTGCAGAAGAGACTCAGCAAAGAGAGCATCCGCAAACACAGCAGAGAGCCCTACTACATCCCCGAGGGCACTCCTTTGAGCACCCTGATGATCAATTTTCAACGCGACCGGCGGCGTCTGGGACTACTCGTAGACGAGTATGGCGATCTGCAGGGGCTGGTGACTTTCGCCAACCTGGTGGAAGAGATCGTCGGTGAATTCACCACCGATCCGACGGCATCGATCAAGGAGGTGCATCGACAGGAGGATGGCAGCTACATGGTCAGCGGCAATGCCAACGTGCGTGAACTGGTGAAAAACACCGGCTGGAAACTGCCGCTCGACGGACCAAAAACCGTCAACGGGTTGATCCTGGAATACCTCGAGTCGATCCCCGAAGCAAACATCAGCCTGCTGCTCTCCGGCTACCCGGTGGAGATCATGCAGGTGGAGGACAACATGGTGCGGGTAGCGCGGTTTCAGCCTGCGCTGTACAGGAAACAATGATGGAAATAAGGGACGGAATGCCTGTTATCAAGTCACTGATTTCTGACTGAAAGGTGCGGGAGTTATTTCCAGCTTGTGGAAATAACCCGCTAACTCCTCCGCCATATTTTGCCAAAATCAATTTGAACTCGGTAATCAGCTCCCAATCACACTTCCCAATCCGCCAGCCGCAACCCGGTAACCCGGGAAAACTCACCCTGGTTGTGAGTAACGAGCACGGCATCGTTGGCGCGAGCAGTGGCTGCGATCAAAACATCGTCGGGTCCAATGGGATTGCCTTGAACTGCAAGATCGGCGCGGATAACCCCCGCCTCTTCTGCACAGCGATCATCGAAAGGCAGGCTGATGAGGGGTGCAAAGAACCGCGCCAATAGTTGCAGATTGGCCTCAACCTGTCGACTATGACGGGCGCCGTAAAGCAACTCTGATTTAATAATGCTGCAGAGGGCAATATCGCCGGGGGCGTGTTGCTGAAATTGCTGCATGATGCCTGTGTGCCTCTGATTCAGCAGATGGATGCAGAGATTCGTATCAAGTAGAAACATCACTCCAGTTCCAGGCGTGTTTCATAGCTGCCCTGATCTGCCCGTTCCAACGGCTCACCCTGCCAGCTCCCGAATATCTCAAAGTAATTTTCCGGCCACTGGGTTTCAACTTCCCGCTCAACGAGCAGGGCAAGATATTTGGAGGTTGAAAGGTGGGCATGCCGGGCTTTTTCCTGCAGCTTTTTTGCCAAATCTTCTTGGAGATAGCAATGTAATTGGGGCATGATTTATATCCTCAAATATATGTGTACTATTTGCATTCTAGTACAAACCTGCTCGAGCTACAAAAGTTTTAACTGGTACCCAGGCTTCGGCTTGGGAACCAGCGATTTACGCGCAATCTATGGTTTGAGAACACCTGATACCATTCAGCTGGGAACAGTGCTGGCCGCTGGCGCTGACTATGCATTGACCAATGACCGGAAATGGAATCAAGTGGAGGATTTAGAGATCATACAAATTGGAGATTTGTATGGCCCCGGATGACGGGGTTTTGCAGGCGCCGCTCTACGCAAAAATATCGAGCACTTCAGAGAGTCTCTTGACGGCAATGATCTGCACCTCTTTGATCTCCTCTCTGGGACGGTTGGCCCATGGGACCACGATCGTCAGGAAACCGTGTTTGACCGCCTCCCTGATACGTTCCTGGCCGCTCGGAACCGGTCGTATCTCTCCTGATAATCCCACTTCGCCGAATGCGGCAAGATCGACCGGCAGCGGCGCATCGCGCAGGCTGGAGATCACGGCCATCAACACCGGCAGATCGGCGGCTGTCTCGGTGATGCGCACACCGCCGACCACGTTGACGTAGACAT
Source organism: Gammaproteobacteria bacterium (assembly GCA_030594925.1). Lineage (GTDB taxonomy): Bacteria > Pseudomonadota > Gammaproteobacteria > Chromatiales > Chromatiaceae > Sva-25. The sequence goes on along the minus strand of JAUVEG010000053.1, from coordinate 2,446 downwards.
CCTGATCATACATGGCAATGCCGGCATGACGGTGCAGCACCGCCAGCAGCATCGAGAGGCGATTCTGCTCCAGCCCGAGGGTCACCCGCCTGGGATTGGCGAGCGGACTGGAATCGACCAATGCCTGGGCTTCGACCAGCAGCGGCCGGCTGCCTTCACGCGTGATCAGGATGGCGCTGCCGCTGACGGGCTCGCTATGGCGTGACAGAAAAATTGCCGATGGGTTGGAGACAGCCTTCAGCCCCTTGTCAGTCATGGCGAACAGCCCCAGTTCATTGACTGCGCCGAAGCGGTTCTTCATGGTGCGGATGAGCCGGAACTGGCTGTCGGCTTCGCCTTCAAAATAGAGCACGGTATCCACCATGTGCTCGAGCACACGCGGCCCGGCAAGAGTGCCATCCTTGGTGACGTGGCCAACCAGAATCACCGTCGTGCCGGTGTGTTTGGCAAAACGTACCAGCAGCGCCGTCGATTCACGCACCTGTGCAACGCCGCCTGGTGCTGACTGCAACTGCTCCGTGTACATGGTCTGGATGGAGTCGACCACCATCACCTTCGGCTTCTCATTTGCCGCCAGCGCCAGGATACGTTCCACCGAGGTCTCTGTCAGCAGACGCAGATGTTCGACCGGGAGGCCCAGACGCGCGGCGCGCAAGCTGATCTGATCGGCGGACTCTTCGCCGCTGACATAGAGCGTCGCTACCTGCTGCGACAGATTCGCCATGGTCTGTGTCAGCAGTGTCGACTTGCCGATTCCGGGATCTCCGCCGATCAACACCACCGAACCCTCGACAAAACCTGCTCCAAGAACGCGATCCAGTTCACTGATACCGCTGGGCAGGCGTACCGCATCCTGCGCTGTGATATCGGTCAGGTTGCAGATCTGACTGCCGCTGTTTTCACCGGCGTAGCCAATCTTGCGACTGCTCCCTGTGGAGGTGACGGACTCCTGCAGAGAGTTCCATGCTTTGCAATCGGCGCACTGTCCCGACCATTTGTGAAACACGGCTCCGCATTGCTGGCAGCTGTACTGGATTTTTGCCTTGGCCATTTGTTGTCTCCTTGAGTTCCAAATCGCGGCCAGAAGTCCGCTCCTACAGGTGATTCAGCAGCTCTTTTCCTTCATAGCGGAATTTCACGCGTGCTGTGAGGCGGCAGAAGAGTTCGTAGGAAATCGTACCGGCAGCCGCTGCGACCTCCTCCACCGGCAGGCCTTCACCCCACAGAACCACGCTGGAGCCGACACGCGCCTGTGCAACATTGCGCAGATCAATGGTGATCATATCCATCGAGACGCGTCCCGCCAGTGCAGCGTGTTTGCCATCGACGAGCACCGGGGTTCCATTCGGCGCATGCCGGGGATAGCCGTCGCCATAGCCAATAGCCGCAACACCGATTCTCATATCCTCTGGACATCGCCATGCGCCGCCATAACCGACTGCATCACCCTTTTTCAGCTCATGTACGGCAATCAGATGCGTGCGCAGCGTCATCACAGCCTGCAGTCCTTCGTCAGCTGCAGTGGAGTCGCTGAAAGGCGATGCGCCATAGAGCATGATTCCGGGACGTACCCATCCCATAACGCTCTGCGGCCAGTTCAGCAGGCATGCCGAATTGGCGATGCTCACCTCCAGCTCAGGATCGATACAGGACTCAAATTGTTGCAACTGCAGTTGCGTGTAATCACTCTTGCGATCATCGGCACTCGCCATGTGGGTGAGGATTCCAACCAGTTTGACATTCGGCAACTGGCGTAATTTTTCGATGGCCGCCCTGCTCTCTCCGGCAGGTATTCCGATGCGGTGCATGCCCGTGTCGATCTTGATCCATACCACAAAAGCAGCGTCATCCTGCGAGGCATGATGAGTGCGTTCAGAAGTGAGGTAATCCTCCAGTTGGGTAATCTGAGAGATGTCGTGGATGACCAGTTCAAAATCCCTGCCCTGGCACAGCATGAGTTCCGCGTGGCTGGCGAAACCCTCCAGAACCATGATTTTTTTGCTGACACCCTCCCTGCGCAGCTGCAGCCCCTCCTCCACCCTGGCGACACCATAAGCATCTGCGTCGACGAGCGCTTGTGCGGATTCGATCAGCCCGTGCCCATAGGCATTGGCCTTGATGGCAACAACAACAGGAGAGCCGGGGGCCAGTTCGCGCACACGGGAGAGATTGTGACGCATTGCGTCGAGGTCAATGCGTGCTACCGGTCCGGTCATTTTCCAGCGAGACCAGATCTCAGACTGATTAAACGTGAAAAATTTTTGTTTCTCGCCAAGACGCAAAGACCGCAAAGGGTTTTCTTGGCGATCTTAGCGCCTTTGCGAGAGTTATAGTGAAAATTCGACTCAAATGTAAAGATATTGGCCACTCAAGGATTCTAGTAGTTATCAGCGCCATAATTGATCGGCGCAAAGTTTTCAAACTTGGTGTATTGCCCGAGAAAGGT
>JAUVEG010000304.1 GCA_030594925.1 Gammaproteobacteria bacterium | reverse complement strand
GCGGTAGTCGCCGACTGGCGTCGGCATCCGCCGGCGTAGCAGTGTGTTGCCTGCTGCGTCCAGCGCAATGATCTCTATTTTGCTGCCTCCGAGATCGATGCCGATACGCATGGGTAGGTTTTAGGTTTTAAGTTTTAGGTTTTAGGTCTCTCTCCATCTATCTGCGGCGCCACTTCAGCTGTCTCGGCGATCAGGATCTCCTCATCCTGAGCAGGTTGAGGAGTCGGCTCTTCAATAATTGGCGCGGTATCTTCCACGGGGAGAGATGGCTCCTCGACAGGTTGGGGAGCAGGTTCGCTGGCTGCCTGGGAGGCTTGATGAGCAACCGGTTGACCCTGTCCGGATGGATTGGTGAACTTGTCGTTGAGTTTTTGCACGTAATTATCGGTGCTCTGACGTATTTTACTGAGTCGTCTGCGTGTCAGAGGTCCCCAGCCGGCAGCACGCCCCAGAAAGATGGAGTAGAGAAAGCCGGTGCTCTTGCGGAAAGCAGAGACCAGGTCAAGGCGATGGTGGATGGTTGCGGCAGCCTTATGCACGGCGCCTGTGAGGCTCATGGCTGCCAGATTGCGGCTGAGGAAGTGCACGCCAAGCAGCACCACAAACATCAGGGCGAGGGTGATGAACCAGCTTACCGGCGGCTCTGCTGTTACAAAAGGAAGAGTCAGGCTCAGACCGTTCCAGCCAAGGTAGAGCACGATCACGAGACCAAACAGAATCGCGTCGCCGAGGAGAGTGCGCTCACGCCATTTGACCAGCAATCCTCTCAGTGCGGGGACGGCTTTTGTTTCGATATCCCGGGCGGTATTTTCAAGCGATGCGACGACCCGGTAGGCGCGTTGAACCTCGACCTGCTGCATGCGGCTGTGAATCTCACCCATGTCATGATCGCGTTTTGCTTCAAAACGTTCGCGCGTTGCGTCATCTGTAATCGGAGTAGCAGCATCCGGGTTATAGATGGTGTAGAAACGGCCTGCAGTGAGTCCCCGTTCACCCAGTGCGCGCTGCCATGCGGCGACGATCTCTTCGGTGTTGTCTTCTCGTGCGGCAGTATCCATCTGGTTCAGGATGTAGAGAAATTTCCCCGAATCCGCACGCTTGATGGTGCTGCTGACAAGGTGGTCCAGGGTGTCGCGCATGGCGCCGGGTTCAGGATGGCGTGCGTCAAAAAAGACCAGCACCAGATCGGAGAGATCGATAATGTGATCTGTGATTCGCAGTGTCGCAGTGCGTTGTGCATCAGCATCAAATCCAGGGGAGTCAATAAGGATCTTGCCGCGCAGATTTTCACTGGGAGTAGTTTTCAGTTGCAGATAAGCATCGACGCGGGCGCCTTCACCGCTGGCGGCCTCTTCGATATCATCGCTGATGCGGTAAAAGGGGAAGCGGGGATCGGAGTCGAGGGCGACTCCGGGCAGTGCATGGGCCGCCTGCTTTTGGCTGTAACAGATGACCGTAAACATGTCGTCAACAGCCTGATTGCCGCTGCGCTGCAAATTATGACCGATGAAGTGATTGATGAAGGTTGATTTGCCGGCAGAAAAGGTCCCCAGAACCGAGATCAGCGGCCACCATGTGATTTGTGTCGCAAAAGAGTCCTCATCTGCTAATAGCCCAAGTTTATGGCCGACTTTGTCGAGTTGGCGAAACCCCTTGATGGTCTCCAGCAGAACCGGGTTTTCAGCTGCCAGGTGCTGCTCCAGTTGATCCAGGCGATGGCTCATCGGTGTAATGTTTTGTGTCATCTCTCTCCTCCGGAAATGATGAGATGGTGATCTGCAGAATTGTCACGCTATCTGCTATTTATAAGGGAATCTCTGATCAAGTCGCTTTGCGTCTCGACAGAGCATTCTTGCAATTTAGTCTACGGGGGAAGGGTTATCTATCGATGGATTAGAATGCGCACCCGGATTGCCCCTCCCCCGAACCCCTATCCCATGGACTTATTCAGAGGTTACTTAGTATTGTACACAGATATCAAATAGTGGATATATGAAATTATATTTATTAATAAAAACAGATAGAAATGAAATAAATATAAAGTAATTTATAAATAAATTTCCGACGATTTAGCGGGCGTGATGCACAATTTAAGGGAAATCCCCTGTCATGGATCGGCAACTGCGATTTTCATCTGCAGCAGGGATATTGATATATGATAATTTGTTGCGAATCGGGGCTGAATGGGGGATACTACGGCATCTGTGGCGGGTACGCATTGCACGGGACTTCCCCGGATCGTTATGATAGATGCGTATAGTATTGATTATGCAGATAATTCAGATTGCAAGGAGAGTAAGCATTATGGCTCTTCTCAGTCGGCTTTATGATCTAAAAGCGTGGTTGTGAAATATCTGGAATATCCTGCTGATCGAGACCACAGTATTTTTGTATTGTCACCAAATTTTCTGGAGAAAAAATTAGATGTCTGCATTGTTTTCTGATGAGTGGATGAAAGGTTTTATGGAGCAGTGGAACGGCGAGAGTACGCTCTCTGACGCGCTGGCCGAGATTGGTTTTAACAGCATCATTGGTTATGGCGTTCCCGAGGATGGGCAGCCGCGCGGCGTGCTGGTTGTCGAGAATGGCAAGGCTGTCTCAGCCGGCGCCTATAACGGCGAGGATTTGAACTGGGACATTCGCGCCAGCGATGCGCAGTGGCAGAAGTGGATCAGCAAGCCCCCCGGCATGATGGGATTGGGAGTGGCCTTTACTTCCGGTAAAATGAAGTTCGTCGT
>JAUVEG010000024.1 GCA_030594925.1 Gammaproteobacteria bacterium | reverse complement strand
CCCAGAGAGGTGGAGATCATGGAAGCCGTGCGCCTCAAGCGCGGCAAGTTCAAAGGTTAAATGACAGTTGGCAGTTGGAAAAAGTCTAGCGAGATCAGATCTCAGACTGACGAGGCATGAAAAGAGATTATTTTCTCTCGCCAAGCTTCCGCGTCCTGCTCACGCCCCTCACCTACGATCCCTGTAGGCGAAGGCGCAAAGACCGCAAAGGTTTTCTTGGCGAACTTTGCGGCTTTGCGAGAGTCATTATTGAAATTTGACGCATTTGTAAAGATGTTGGCCAATCAAGGATTCTAGTCGGTTTGCTGCATACTGCAAACTGCGAACTTTCTTTACCCGTCTGACTGACCGAGAACGCCATGCAGTCCTGCTTTGCGCTTTTTCGGCAGTTTCCTGACCTCGCGCAACTCCCTGCCTTTCACCACCAGATCATGCACCAGTGGCATCAGGATAATCTCTATCGCATGCAGCAGTGCGCTGCCCGGGACCACCAGCGTGTCTCTCCGTGACATGAATGAATTCGGCAGCAGGCTCAACAGCTCGATAAAATCCGGCCGCATCCCGCGCTGAAAACTGATCACAATAAAACTCTCATCTTCAGTCGGCATGATGTTATCTTCAGCGAATGGATCTGAAGTATCGACCGTAGAGACCATCTGAAAGTTAATATGCGTGCGGGAAAACTGCGGAGTGATATGGTGCACATAGTCGTGCATGCGGCACTGAATGGAGTGCCTGACATCGTCCACGGAGTAGCCGCGCAACTTCGTATCGCGGCCAATCTTCCGGATCCACTCCAGATTGACGATCGGCACAATGCCAATCAGCAGATCCGGATATTGTGAGATATCGATATCTCCGTCAATTGCGGCGCCATGCAGGCCGCGGTAGAGCAGCAGGTCGGTTTTACCCTCGATCTTTTCCCAGGGAGTGAGAGTCCCAACACCCTGCCCCCACTTTACTGCTTGTTCAGTTGTGTGAAGATAGTAACGCCGCTGTCCTGAACCGACTGCAGAGTACTGAAAAAAGAGCGTTTCCAGCTTGTCGAGACAATTCCCTTCGGGACCATAATGGCTGAGAACACGATCCTCAGTACAGGCCTTGCTGACTTTCTGTCCCATCTCCTTACGATTGTAGCGATGAAAACCACTCCCCTGAATATAGGCGGCCTTGACCCTGTCACGCCAGAAGATATGCTCAAAAGCCCTGGTGATCGTCGAACTGCCTGCCCCCGACGAACCGGTTAATGCGATGATTGGAAATTCTGCAGACATCGGATTCTCCTCCACTACTCAAGATGACCATGAATTCAGATCATATCATGTGCATATCACTGCACAGGCTTCTAGAAATAGCTTCTTCTTTGGGTTATATGTTGTAAACCTTTTTCTGAAAACGGCGGTAGACCCACTGATATTGAGCCGGCGCTTCAAGCACTGCCGCCTCAATGGTTCTGTTCAGCGCACCCACTGAGACCTCGATATCAGAGTCATTAACAGCGGGTTCAACATCCAGTATTTGACCAAAGAAACCTTCTCTCTGCGCCAGGCGTTTGACGAAAGCAAGCACCACCGGCGCCTCAGTTCTTGCCGCCAGTTTTGACAACAGCGTCATGGTCATTGCCGGATGTCCAAAGAATGGGGAGTAGATGCCACCGGCATTCTGCAACTGCTTTGGAACCTGGTCAGGCAGGATGATAACAATCTCTTTTCTTTTAAGAGCAGCGACAAGTTGCTTGATGCCGCTGGCTGTTGCCGGAACCAGGAGTGCACCAGTTGCCGAACGCCCCTGCGTCATGATCTCCTCAAGCCATTTCTGCCGGGGAGGGCGATACAATACTGTTGTCGGCGCAACCGAGACCACGGCATGCAGACCCAACTCCCAGTTACCCATGTGTGGAACAGCAACAATCAGACCTTTACCCTGCTGGTATTTCTCGTCCAGATGTCTGCGGAATTCACGCACATCCACTCTTGATTCAAATTGTGAGAATGGGCGCAACCAGGTAATTGGCAACTCCGCCATCAATTTCCCATTCTCCACCAGTGTCCGTTTCACCAGCTGTCGTTGCTGTTGTGGCAACATCCGGGGAAAACAGAGAGCAATATTGACCTCAGCCGTGTGACGTTCACGCAGACGGAACGTCCATGCAATCCAGCCAATAAAGTTGCCCAGTCGCTGTGCTGCGCCCAGCGGAGTTTTAGCATAGAGTGTAAGTAGAAACCGAAGCATTTCAGGGTTCGCTGATATGGATTACAATGAGTGCGGCTGTAATGTAATAACAACCTATGGGAAATTATGCCTGATGTTACTCTCTGCAGGGAAAGAGTTCCAGAAATCGAAAAACTCTTTCTTAGATACGCAATGGCCATCAATCCGGTCAGTGATGACACGCCTATACCCGGTTCCTACTGGGGGGAGAGTGAGGCCGGATTGATCAAAAACCACCTCTATATCCGTGATGACACACCACTTCACTCCGCCTTTCATGAGGCCTGCCACTATATCTGCATGCAGAGTGAGCGACGCACACAACTGCATACGGATGCCGGCGGTGACTATGATGAAGAGAATGGCGTCTGTTATCTGCAGATCATCCTCTCAGATGAACTGTCCGGTTACAGTGCTGCTCAGATGATGCAGGATATGGACCGCTGGGGCTACACCTTCCGGCTTGGTTCCGCGCGTGCATGGTTTGAAGAAGATGCTGAAGATGCGAGACAGTGGCTGCTAAAGGCTGGTATCATTGATCGTTTAAGCAGCCCCACATGGAAGCTGCGTTGACGCACAACATGAGGCTGACAGAATGATCAGAAAATGTCTCTTTCCCGCAGCCGGTTACGGCACCCGTTTTCTTCCGGCAACCAAGGCAATGCCCAAGGAGATGCTGCCGATTCTCACCAAACCACTGATTCAATATGGCATCGAGGAGGCGCTGCAGGCGGGCATGCATGATATCGCCATCGTCACCGGTCGCGGCAAGCGCGCCATCGAGGATCACTTCGATACCAATTACGAACTGGAGCACCTGATTGACGGCACCTCCAAGGAGGCCTATCTAAAGGAGATCCGCTATCTGATCGAGCACTGCACCTTCTCCTATACACGCCAGATCGAGATGCATGGGCTTGGACATGCGATTCACACCGGAGAGGTGTTGATCGGCAATGAACCTTTTGGCGTTATTCTTGCCGATGATCTGTGCAGCGCCGAGCCTGACGGGGTGATGCGCCAGATGGTGAAAATTTACGACAAATACCAGTGCAGCGTTGTCGCAATCGAGAGAGTGGCGCCTGAAGAGACACACAAATACGGCGTAATTGCCGGGGATGAGATCGAAGAGGGCGTATTTCGGGTCACCGACATGATTGAGAAGCCGACGCCTGAAGAGGCGCCATCCAACCTTGCCATCATCGGACGCTATATTCTGACCCCGGATATCTTCACAATTCTGGAGCAAACTCCTGCAGGAAGCGGCGGCGAAATACAGATTACCGACGCCCTGCTGCAACAGGCAAAAGCGGGCAATGTGATCGCCTATGAATTTAAGGGGGATCGCTATGACTGCGGCTCCATCGACGGTTTTGTTGCTGCAACCAACGCCTTTTATCAGCTCCGGAATTCAGAGAAATAAACTAAAGAGCTGTCCAAAAACAGGCATCTTTCATTTTCCGGCTCACAGTTTGTCATCTCGACGTAGGAGAGATCTTAAGGGTGTCCATGAATAGAGGCGATAACACCGCACAATGCGTCATTTTCTGATTGTTGCCGGTAGCGCCGCATGGTGTAGAGAAAGGGCCGCACAGCTGCTGACGAACCGCCCGGGAGTTGTGTGGGTCGGCGACATCGCAGAGCAGCAGCAACTCAAGCAGGTGATTCCAGCAATCCGGGCAAAGCAGCTGCTGGGAGAGGAGTTTCACAGCATTCTCTTTGATGCCCATTGCGGCTTTGATGCGGATGCTTTTGCCGCTGTCAGTGGCACCATCAATAATCACGGCTATCTGCTGTTGCTCACTCCGCCACTACATCAATGGCCCGATTTTGAAGACCCCGACTATCAACGCATCTGCGTATGGCCGGTAACGGCAGACAAGATCAACGGCCGCTTTTTGCAACGTCTCAGCAGCATGTTTCTGCACACTCCTGATGTTCAAATCATCTCACAGGGAGAGGCGCATGAAAGCGTGCCGCTCCCCTCCCCCGTCACCTGCATAACAACATCCACTGATGATCAACAACAGGCAATCGACGCCATTGTGCACGTCGCCAGCGGTCATCGCTGCCGTCCGCTGGTCATCACAGCAGACAGGGGGCGGGGGAAAAGCGCCGCGCTGGGCCTGGCTGCCGCCATACTGCTGAACAAACACGAACATGACAAATACCATATTGTAGTCACAGCTCCGGCAATGAATGCTGTTGAAACCCTGTTTCGACATGCGGGCGCACAACTTCCCGGCTTCAGCTCCCGTAAAGGGAGACTATTTACACAGGATCGATCTCTCAGCTTCGTAGCCCCGGATCAGCTATTGAAGGAGCACAACAGCGCCGATATTCTACTTGTTGATGAAGCCGCCGCCATTCCTGCCCCACTGCTTGAAACCCTGCTGCGGCGCTACAAACGTATTGTCTTCTCCACCACGGTGCATGGTTACGAAGGCACCGGTAGAGGTTTTGCCATCCGCTTTCGCAGCACCCTCGATCGTATCACTCCGCAGTGGCGGGAGATGCAACTCTCCACCCCGATACGCTGGGATCCTAACGACCCGCTTGAACAACTCACTTTTGATGCGCTTCTAATGAATGCAGAGCCGGCTGATGAAGATGCTTTTGCAAATTTCACGCCGGATCAACTTGAAATCAGCCGCATCACCCGGGATGCACTGCTTCAGGATGAGCAAACATTGCGGCAGTTATTTGGCTTGCTGGTACTGGCGCACTACCGCACCCGCCCGTTCGATCTGCGTTATCTGCTCGATGGCGCCAATGTCGAGATCCTGCTGGGGCGTTACCGGGGAGAGATTGCCGCTGTTGCAGTTGCGGTTCGCGAAGGGGGATTCGATGATGCCATGATGTCACACATCCTTTCAGGGGAGAGGCGTCCGCGAGGACATCTTGCACCCCAGACACTGTCGCTGCACTGTGCCCAGCCGCAGGCGCTGCAGCACAATTTTTTACGCATCATGCGTATTGCCGTGCATCCGGCAATCCGCAGAAAAGGCGTTGCCACTGCGCTTTTAAATGCGCTCGCTTCCACAGCAGAAGGCATCGATACGATCTGCACCAGTTTTGGCGCCAGCAGTGACTTGATCGCTTTGTGGCGAAAAAATGGTTTCCTGCCGGTGCGCCTCGGATTGACAAGAGAGGCATCCAGCGGCTGCCACTCGCTGCTAATGCTCAAGCCTGTTACTGAGAATGGCAGGCAGCTGTTGAAGCAGGCACAAGAGCGTTTTTTCAAACAACTTCCACTGCTACTCACCGACAATCTCAATCAACTGGAGAGCAGGATCTTCCTGCCGCTGCTTCAGGACGCCATGCACAACCGTGATTTATCACCAGGCAGCAGAGAACTGCTGAAGCGATTTGCTGCAGCGCAACTCCCGTTCGACGCCATATTCCCGGAACTCGTGGAGCTGGCAATGTGGGCCGCCCGCAGCGGCGATGCAGAAAGAGTTAGCGATCAGCAGCAGGATCTCTTTTTCAGCAGGGTTTTACAGAGAGAATCAATCCAGAGTCTTGCCACAAGGTTGCAGCTGGCCGGAAAGCGCGAGGTGCAGCGCTCTCTGCAGGATGCTGTTCAAAAATTGATGGTTGCAGGAACTACTGAAAAAAGATGAACCACGAAAGTCACGCCCTTCACCTGCATCCGTGTAGGCGAACGACGAGGAATCCTGAAGTATAGAGCTCCAGGATCTCTCCTGCGTCGAGATGACAGACTGCAAACCGAAAAATCAAGGATGCCCTTTTTTCGTGCTTTTCGTGGTAAAAGATGATAATGATCCCGTTAAGGAACTCTGCAAGAATCGATGGGAAGGGGGTTTGGGGGAAGGGCCAGCATGAAGTAAACTGTAAGCCACTGCACACGCCCCTTCCCCCATAGAAAAACTTGTAAGGGAGCTCTGATTGAATCGCGCAGCGATTCATTCAGAGCTTTCTTAATGAATCAGCGTCAGGTACTCCATGCGGGTTGCCTGGGATTTGCGGAATGCACCCAGCATCACCGAGGTTTTCATGACCGAGTTTTGCTTCTCTACGCCGCGCATCTTCATGCAGAGATGCTCCGCCTCGATGGTGACAGCAACTCCCGCAGGCTGGATCGCCTGTTCGATGGCATCTGCAATCTGCACCGTCATATTCTCCTGAATCTGCAAACGGCGCGCAAACATATCGACAATACGGGCGATTTTAGAGAGCCCGATCACCTTTCCCCTCGGCAGATAGGCAACGTGCGCCTTACCGATAAACGGCAGTATGTGATGCTCACACAGCGAGTAGAGTTCGATATCCTTGACGATCACCATGTCGTCATTGCTGGTTTCGAAGATCGCCTTGTTGACTACTTCATCCAATGTCTGATGATAGCCTTTGCATAAAAACTCCATCGCTTTGGCAGCACGCTGTGGTGTTTTCAGCAGTCCGTCACGCTGCAGGTCTTCACCAACTCCCTCGATAATGCCGGAATAGTGTTGTATCAACGCATCCTGTGACATGATTCTCACCTCTTTTGTATTGATTCAGATCTGATTGTATGCGACTAAAGTAAAAATCAGCAAACCTGTTTTGTTCAGGGATTTACTCCCCTTGTGAGAATCAGGCAATACATCAATAACTCCGTGCAGGAAAACAGGGTTGGGATCAGCCTTTCAGGGCTTTCCGCCGAAAAACTACTCCTGCGTTTTCGGCACTTCCGCCTTCCGTGGCAGTCGAAAACAGGGATGTTTTATCAGAGCGTACATGGACGTATTCACAGCGGCGCTGAAAGGCTGATCCCGACCCTGCAAGGTATCGAGTAGTGTGCGGACTTTTTGAGAAGTTGCAGAATCAGCGCTTAACTGTATTATGCAACTGTGAAGTTACGCACCTACATCCTGTTGATCCTGCTGCTGTTCGCACTGGCGCCAATGGCGTTGTTGTTGGCGTTCGGGCTGCCGCCGATGCTTGATCGTCTGCAGGTGTTCTATCAGCAGGCGCATCTGCAGCAACTACGCGCTGATTTTCGCGATCTTGATCAACATATAGCCAGTCGCCAGGCGCTCACCGGCGTCGTGGCAAAACTGCCTGAACCTGGAATTATCGTCAGTTCCGACAACAAAAATTCACAAAAGGCCGGGGAGGCCCGCCTACGCTATACAGAATGGATCAATCGTCTCTTCGGCAAAAGCCTCGATATCATCAGCATCAATTTTTTGGATGAGAATGGCGCAGCCCGTTTCTGGCTCGAAAGGGATAAGAGTGGAAATCTTCTCAAAAAGACAGACTCCCGGCCTGTTATGCCCAGCCATGCCTTCCTCACATCCGTGTTGAAGGCCGGACCATCAGCCGTGCTCGTCAGCCCGATCTACACTCAATATGATGACCATCAGCGTGGATTGCTGCGTCTCTATATCGCCAGTGCAATCAGGAACAACAAGGGGGAAGCAACGGCGATGGTTGTCATAACAGTAGACCCCGGCGGGCTTGCTCGCGCCTATCGTGACACCCTGTGGGTGAAAAACGATGGCAGCTATCTCTATACTTCCAGGAAATCCCCCGCCAGGAAAGCCTTCGAGGATTTCCCCGGTCTTGATGAAATCTTTCAGCGGGGAAGAATCGGGTTGTGGACTGACGATGAAGATCACCGCATGTTCTGGGTTCCAATGTTTCGTACAGAGAGCAATGAACCTCTGTGGGTGGGACGCATAGTTGATGAGTCGCCTCTGGCCGGTCTGCGCAACAGCCTGTTGATTACAGTTGCTATCGTCTTCCTGCTGGTATTGATTGGTGTATCGCTGCTGGCAAAATGGTTTGCAGATCGCCTCGATCGTATCAGTAAGGAGCTTGGCAATGGCGTGCACCGTATCGTTGAGAATAATGAAGAGGTCAAATTTTCGTGGAACAAACCCCATGAGCTGCATATCCTTGCCGGCAACCTCACGCGCCTGGCCTCGACCCATGCCAGAAACAACCGCAATCTGCGCACTCATACCCGCCAGCTTGAGCAAAGCAACCGCTTCAAAACCGAATTCCTGGCCAATGTCTCCCATGAACTGAAGACACCGCTCAACTCGATCATGGTGCTCTCAAAAATCCTCAAGGAGGATGCGACAGTTCCGGCGGGGCAACAGAAAAAAGCCGACGTCATCCACCATGCCGGCAGGGATCTGCTCGGTTTGATCGACAACATCCTCGAACTGTCACGCATCGAGTCCCTGGACGAAGAGCTCAAACTTGAAGAGATCAATCTACGCCAGCTGCTTGATGACACCATAGATTTGATGCGTCCGCAATTCGAGGAGAAAGGTCTCTTCCTGAAGCTGAAGTATGCCGCAGGTTCGCCGTCTACAATCACCTCCGACTCCGATAAAATCCGTCAAATCCTGAAAAACCTGCTCAGTAATGCCGTCAAGTTTACCGACCGGGGCGGTATCACTATAGCCATTAAGATGCTCTTCAATGCCGATTATCGCGGGCAACCGCTGCATATTACTGTCAGCGACAGCGGTATCGGCATTCCGGTGGAGAAACAGAAACATATCTTTGAGGCCTTTCGCCAGGCAGACGGTTCTATTCGCCGCCGTTTTGGCGGCACCGGCCTCGGACTCAATATCAGCCGCCGTCTGGCTGCACTGCTGGGGGGCAGCCTTGATCTCACCAGCACCGAGGATAGCGGGTCCGCATTCACGCTGGCGCTGCCGCTGGAGTATTATCGCAGTCAACCTGCGGAGACTCCGGAAGCGGGAGTAACCGCTGAATCCGAAAGTGAAGCAGCCACATCGACAGCTTCAACATCAACTCTACCGGCGGCTGACTTCAGCGGACAAACAGTGATGCTGGTCGAAGATGACATCGATACATTGCTGCAGCTGACGCAGATAATGAGCCAATGGGGCATCACGGTCATTGCCGCCACCGATGAGGATGAGATCAGGGAGGTGCTGCGTGAAGAGCCTGAATGCCTGCTGATTATCATCAACAGCCGCATCTGCGACACCAATAACTGTGATAGCATCTCTATTATTCAAAATGAAAAAATTTCAGGGACCATCATTGCGCTCGCCGAGGATTGCACACTGATCAATGAAGAGTTGGTGCAGGCTGCCAGTGACTGCCTGACAACTCCGATAAACGCACAGCAGTTAAAATCCATCATCGATGAGTCTATTAATATCTAGTGAGATCAGGTCTCAGACTGACAAGGCATGAAAAAAACATTTTCTCTCGCAAAGACGCCAAGACCGCCAGGAAAAACCTTTGCGTCCTTGGCCTACATGGATGTAGGTCAGGGGCGTGAGCAGGGATGCGGAAGCTTTGCGTTCTTAGCGAGAGATTCTTTTAAAACTTGACTCATTTGCAAGCATTTTAGTGAATCAAGGATTCTAGATGAGTCTATTAACATCTAAATGAGCAGATATACAAATTTCAAGCTACTGATTGTCGATGACAATCCGGATAATCTGTTTACCCTGCGCGCATTGATCGAACAGCATATGAACGCCGCTGTGCTCGAGGCCAATTCAGGCAGGGAGGCTATCGAGATTGCTCTGGATACACCTGATATCGACCTGATTGTGCTGGATATCCAGATGCCCGGCATGGATGGTTTTGAAACCGCCTCCCTGCTGAAGATCCGTAAAAAAACCCAGAATATCCCCATCATCTTCCTCACTGCAGCCTTCAAGACTGAAGATTTTCAGCAGCGTGGTTATGATGTCGGCGCTGCCGACTATCTGCTCAAACCGATTGACGACAATCAGCTGATCAACAAGCTCAGCACCTATTTTCGCCTCATCGAAAAAGAGCGGCAGATGAACCGTCTGCTGGAAGAGAAAGTCAGACAACGCACCGCTGAACTGAATGAAGCCAGAGAACATTTACAAAATATTTTTCAGGCTATGGGAGAGGCGCTGCTGATCCTTGATCCCGAAGGAAGGGTGACCGAAGCCAATCCTGCCGCCTGCAGGATGCTGGGGTATAAAGAGAGCGAGCTCATCGCGCTCTCCATCGGCGACCTGTTTGAAGAGGAGACCGATCAGCAGGCGGATGCTTTCATGGGCACATGGCTGGAGGCTATCATTCGCAGCGGCGCCATTCCCAGTATTGACGCACGCTTTATTACCAGCAGCGGCAAACGCATACCTATTCTTTTTTCCCGTACGGCAATTACCGATGAAGATGGCAAGTTGCGCCATATCATCTGTATCGCCAAAAACATGAGTGGTTATCAGAAAATCGACTCTGACGGGGAAATATCTCAATGAATCGGCTGGATGGGGGTTCGGGGGAAGGCAAGACTATACTCAGATTACATTCCATTGATAAACGCCCCTTCCCCCGTAGAATAACTTGTTGGAATGCACCAGACGATGAGCGAAACGATTCGTCCAGTGC
>JAUVEG010000114.1 GCA_030594925.1 Gammaproteobacteria bacterium | reverse complement strand
GTAAACGTCCGCAACCAGAGTGCTGTTTTGAATGCATCCCTCAAGCAATTCGGTACTTTGCTGCAATAATGCCAGCAGTGGAATCGACAGCTGATGCTCCTTGAGGATGCGCAGCGCGCCGAGGGCGGCGCGGCGCAGGGCGAAAGGATCCTTGTCGCCGGTGGGCTTCTGGTTGATGCCGAAGATGCCGCTGAGGGTGTCGATGCGCTCGGCCAGGGCTATTGCGATGCCCGTGTTGCTCTGCGGCAGCCTGTCGCCGGAGAAGCGCGGCAGATAAAACTCCTCCATGGCCTGCGCCAGTGCATCACTCTCACCATCGCGTTTGAGCTGATAGCATCCCATGACGCCCTGCATGTCGGCAAACTCCCCGACCATCTCGGTCATCAGATCACAGCGGCTGAGCATGCCCGCTCGTTGCGCCTCATCAGGGTCGCCGCCAGTCTGCCGGGCGATCCAGAAGGCGAGGGCGGCGACTCGTTCAGACTTTTCATACATGCTGCCGAGCTGCTTTTGAAAAACGACATTTTTGAGGGATTCAATGTGATCCGCAAGATGTTTTTTACCATCCTGGCGCCAGAAGAACATAGCGTCGGCAAGGCGCGGGCGGATGACGCGTTCATTCCCTTCCTGAATCTTCTCTGAATCAGAGCTGAGGATATTGGCAATAGTAATGAAGTTGGGCAGCAGTTTTCCGTCGGAGTCCACCATGTGAAAATACTTCTGGTTTTTCTTCATGGTGAGAATCAGCGCCTCCTGCGGTACCTCGAGGTATTGCTCTTCGAAGCTGCCGATAACAGGGATGGGCCATTCAACCAGTGCGGTCACTTCATCCAGAAGATCATGGTCGATCACTGCCTCGCCGTGGTGATTCGATGCCGTTTTCTCGACCATTTCGCGAATCATTTCACGACGGCGGGAAAAATCGGGAATAACGAAAGCCTCGCTCCACAGGAGGCGCTCATAATCGAGTGGACGGGCGAGTGTCAGGGCTTCGGGGCGGTGAAACCTGTGTCCCCGGGTGGTGTTTCCGGCTTTCGTATCGAGCAGGGTGCAGGGTACGATCTCCTCGCCAAGCATGAAGAGTATCCAGTGGACAGGACGAACAAACTCCACCTCGGAGCTGCCCCAGCGCATGCGTTTGGAGACAGGCAGTCTGTTGAGCGCATCCAACGCGATTTGTGGCAGCAGCTCAGTGGCTGATTTGCCTTTCACTTGCATCTTGAAAAAGAGCCACTCCCCCTTGTCTGTCTGCATATGCTCAAGTTGATCGACTGTGGCGCCACAGGAGCGCGCAAAGCCTGTAGCAGCTTTGGTGGGATTGCCATCAGCATCAAAAGCCGCCTTCAGCGCCGGACCGCGGCGCTCAACCTCTTTATCAGGCTGTACGATGGAGAGTGCTTCGACAAAGAGCGCCAGGCGGCGCGGTGTCGCAAACGCCGTGCAGTCGCCATGGGTCAATCCAGCCTTTTCCAGGCCTGATAGAAACTCCTGCTGCAGCGCGTCACGCAGCTGCTGCAGGGATGCCGGCGGCAGCTCCTCTGTTCCGATTTCAAAGAGTAGATCTTGAGTTGTCATGAGTCGTTATGTTTGTTTCTGTCGTATTCTGGCAACCCTGTGCATCGGGCTGGAAGACCGCTCCTGCACCAGGCATTATGCAGGAGCGGCTTTCCGACCGCGAAATGCAGGGGTTCAGCCATGAGCGTCAATTCCCTGGTGAAGCATGGGAAACCCAAGCTTCTCGCGTGAATCGTAATAGGCTTGAGCCACTGCCCGTGATAGCGATCGTACACGCAGAATGTAGCGCTGGCGTTCTGTGACCGAGATGGCGTGGCGGGCATCGAGCAGATTGAATGCATGCGAGGCTTTCATCACCTGTTCATACGCAGGCAGCGGCATTCCCAGATCAATCAGCTTGCCGCTCTCCTGCTCACACTGATCGAAGAGTGTGAAGAGAAATTCCACATCCGCATGTTCAAAGTTGTAGGCAGACTGCTCCACTTCATTCTGATGAAAGACGTCTCCATAGGTCACTTTGCCTTGCGGGCCTTCGGTCCAGACAAGATCAAAGATGCTCTCAACGCCCTGAAGATACATGGCGATACGCTCCAGGCCGTAGGTGATTTCGCCACTCACGGGTTTGCAGTCAAGGCCGCCGACCTGCTGGAAATAGGTGAACTGGGTCACCTCCATGCCATTGAGCCAAACCTCCCAGCCCAGTCCCCATGCCCCCAGGGTGGGCGACTCCCAGTTGTCCTCGACAAAACGGATGTCATGCACCAGAGGGTCGATGCCCAGCATCTCAATCGAACTCAGGTAGAGTTCCTGGATCTCGAGAGGCGAAGGTTTCAGAATCACCTGGAACTGGTAGTAGTGCTGCAGGCGATTGGGGTTCTCTCCATAGCGACCATCGGTGGGGCGACGACATGGCTGCACATAGGCGGTACTCCATGGCTCGGGGCCAATTGCACGCAGAAATGTTGCAGGGTGGAAAGTTCCTGCTCCAACTTCCATGTCCAGTGGTTGCAGAATCACGCATCCCTGTTCTGCCCAGTATTGCTGTAGAGCAAAAATCAGCCCCTGGAAAGTTTTTGTATCTGCTGAAAAAGACATGCTTCATGTAAATATGTACTTAACAAGCGCGCAGTATATCTGAATGCAGGGCTGTGTGTCAGTTCGGAATCTGGTTGGACGGAATCATGGCTTTCCTCGCCTGTGATTGACGATAAAGGGAAAATTGGTTATATTACGCCGGTTAGTTTGGGTAGTGGGCGGGCTATACGCTACAGGCTTGCTCATGTCCCCTCGGGAATGGAGAGCTGATTTTGACTGAAGAAGTATATTGGCATCAAGGTGAAGTCAACCGTCTGCAGAGAGAGAAGCGCGCCGGCCACAAGAGTTTTGTCGTGTGGTTTACAGGCCTCTCCGCTTCCGGCAAGTCAACGCTGGCCATTGCTCTGGAGAAAGAGCTGTTTAACCGCGGGCTCCAGGTGACAGTGCTGGATGGCGACAATGTGCGCCATGGCCTCTGTTCTGATCTTGGATTCTCTCCTGATGATCGCCGTGAAAACCTGAGGCGAATTGGTGAGGCTGCAAAACTTTTTCTGGAATCCGGAACCATCGTGCTGGCGGCTTTTGTCTCACCCTATCGCGCTGACAGGGAGCAGGTGCGCAGCATGATGCCGCATGGGGAGTTTGTCGAGGCGTATTGCCAGTGCGATATCGATATCTGTGCGGAGAGAGATCCCAAGGGCTTATATGCCAAGGCGATGAAGGGCGAAATACCAAATTTTACAGGAATTTCAGCGCCATATGAGGAGCCGTTGCGTCCGGAAATCACACTCTCAAGCGGAGCTGAATCCGTTGAGGAGGGCGTGAAAAAGTTAATCGCTCTGCTCGAAAATTCAGGGAAAGTAGGGATTTGAGATTGCCTCTTGATGTTTTTCTGTTGAGAAAATAAATAGATAGAGTATAATCCGATAGGGTTTCTCGCCTTATTGGCTATTGTCAGGAATTTAGGTGTCATTATGAAAATTGGTCAATTTGCTCTTTTGCTGTTGCTTGCATCAGTGTTGTCAGCTTGCGCAACAACTCCCGGTTCAGAGCTGGATAGCGGCAGACTGGAATATGCAAATGTCGATGTGACCTGGCCAAATGACCAGGCGCCGCAACCTGCCGACTTTACGATTTACAGAATTACTCCCAAGATCATTGAAGAGCTTAAGAGAGAGGGTTTGCATTATGGAACTGGAAAGCCCTTTGTGGCGCCTAAAGGCAAGCCGTATTTAGTAGGTGTGAATGATGTCCTGAATATCGTTGTGTATGAACACCCTGAACTGACGATTCCGGCGGGTGAGTTCCAGTCTAGCGCCGAACGTGGCCACAAGGTCAGTGCCAGGGGGACAATCTATTTTCCCTATGTGGGTGAGATACCTGTCCGCGGTAAGACGGTGTCACAGATCAGGGAACAACTCACTGATGCGCTGATCTCGCATATTCCCGATCCCCAGGTGGTGGTCCGGGTTGGTTCATACAACAGTAAAAAGATCACGCTGACCGGTGCGGTTGGATCAGAGGGGCGTATATCAATAACTGATGATCCGATGACACTGGTGCGGGCAATCAGTCAATCCGGTGGTGAGCAGGGCACTGGCGATTTAGGGAATGTCATTGTCACCCGCGGCACCAGGCGTTATATTGTGAATGTTGAAGCCTATGTGCGGGATGGTGATCTGTCGCAGAATATGATGCTGCAGGATGGCGATATTGTCCATATACCCAGTAATAAATCGAATCTTGTCTATGTCATCGGCGAATTCAAATCCTCCGGGGCATTTGAAATGACCAGTCGTCGCATGTCACTGGCCGAGGCGCTTGGCAGGGCGGGGAACCCAACCCGGGATTCCGATGTGCGTAAAGTCTTTGTTTTTCGCGGAGTTGGCGAAGGAGCGAATCTCCGTCCGGTGGTCTATCATCTCAATTTGAAACCGGTTGAAGGCATGGTGCTCGCCAGCAGATTCCCGCTCAGACCCAGTGATGTGGTTTATGTCTCTACCAGCAAGTGGGCCAAGTGGAACAGAATCTGGAATCAGGTATTGCCATTTACGGATTTTGCCTATAGGTATTCGAGATTCTAAATTGATAGGCAGTTAAGCAGGCAATAATTGCCTGTAGCCATCTATTTTCCAACGCGATGATAAATTGACTTGCAGCAATCTTTACTGCAAGTCAATTTTTTTGCTGCCCGTACACAGTTGTACATCCCGGGTTACATTTCTGTATTGAATCAATTCTAAAATTTCTCTTTATACCAGCGCCTACATGCGGTAAATTAAGCCATTCATTTTTTCCTGGTCGTTTCAAAGTTCCTGGTGCTTCGTTCTTGTCCAACCTTGCAACTCCAAGTCTTAACGAACCGGTTCCGATAACTCTTCCATCACGAGGTTGACCATGGCTAGACAAACAGATTTTCTTGCACCCTCCATTCTCTCTGCGGATTTCGCAAAACTTGGTCCGGAGTGTGTCGATGTCCTGAATTCAGGCGCGGATATCATTCACTTTGATGTCATGGACAATCACTACGTGCCGAATCTGACCATTGGTCCGCTGGTGTGTGAAGCACTGCGCAATCATGGCATTACGGCGCCGATCGATGTGCATTTGATGGTCAAGCCGGTGGATCGTGTTATTCCCGATTTTGCCAGCGCAGGCGCCACCTACATCACTTTTCATCCTGAGGCTTCCGAGCATATCGACCGCTCTT
>JAUVEG010000136.1 GCA_030594925.1 Gammaproteobacteria bacterium | reverse complement strand
CAGAGCGTTGCTCAGGAACTTGTTATAAATCTGCCGTGAATCATGTCTATACCCCCTCTTTCCGGCCAGGATACAGATATATTCGCTGGACAAACGGATGGGGTTTTTCGGCCACCAGTACGAGAGACGCAAAACAAAAATTGCGAAGCGTATCGGCAGCATGACGATTGCTCGCGGGGCATGTTCCAACATGCCATAGAGGAACGGAACAGCAAAGGATTTGATACGGGTACCACTAAAGAGACGCTGTTTTCCCTTGTTAATTTTCTCTGTGGCTTCAAACTCATTCAGGTAAAGAGAGTCTGAACGAATCACTTCAGAACGAACCTTGGGTTTGTTGTCGGTTGATTTCATCAGGCTTGAATCAGGTTTCCACTGAAGAAGTTTATTGTCTGAGTCTGCACAGTATACCCTGCGCTGAAATTGTTGCCTGCTTTCAAAATGACGTTTTATTGCACATGCTGCACCACCAGCTGCAGGCGCTCTTCGCCGTAGTAGTCGTTGATGTCGAGCCGGTAGGCGATCTCGACCAGGTCTCCCCTTGCGTAATCGGCACCCTCCGCCTGATTGAAGGCGATCGCCTCGATTACAGGCATCGATGCATCTTCAGGGGTCAGCATCAGCTTCAGATGACGCTGTGCGACCACCTTGTAATTCTTCACCCTGAAGCAGCCGTCAAACTGCGGCTCGGGAAAGTGCTGCCCCCAGGGACCGCCCCGGCGGATCGCCTGCGCCAGTTCCAGGTTCAACTCCGCAGATGAAAGTTCTCCGTCGGATTCGATGCTTCCCTGCAACTGCTCTGCATCGACCAGGCGGCTGACCTCTTCATCAAAGGCCTTCTGAAAATAGCGCAGATGCTCTCTTGGCAGACTCAATCCCGCCGCCATGGCGTGACCACCAAACTTCGTGATCAAACCCGGATTGCGCGTCGCGATGGCATCCAGTACATCGCGAATATGCACACCGGGGATCGAGCGCGCAGAGCCCTTGAGATCATCTGCCGTATCGGCGGCAAAAGCAATCACCGGACGGTGACAGCGCTCCCTGATCCTGGCCGCGAGAATGCCGATGACACCCTGGTGCCACACCGGATCAAACAGGGTCAAACCTGCCGGCAGTTCCTGCTCATCTTCAAGGTCAATTGCATCGAGCATCTTCACAGCCTGCTGTTTCATCTGCTCTTCTATCTCGCGGCGCTGCAGATTGAGGCTATCGAGCTGTTCGGCCATCTGCATCGCCTCTCCCGCATCATCACTCAGCAGACACTCGATGCCCAGTGACATATCCTCGAGGCGCCCGGCTGCGTTCAATCTTGGCCCCAGTGCAAATCCCAAATCAGTCGCTACCAGGCGATTGGCGGTGCGTTTGGATATCCCGATCAGCGCCGTGATTCCGGCGCAGCAGCGTCCCGCCCTGATGCGCTGCAGCCCATTCTCGACCAGAATCCTGTTGTTTTGATCCAGAGGCACCACATCGGCGACCGTTCCCAGCGCCACCAGATCGAGGTAGTCCGCCATCTTCGGTTCACTGATCTGCTGCTGCTCAAACCACCCCTGCCTGCGCAGGGCGGTGCGCAATGCAGCCATGAGATAGAAAATCACACCGACTCCGGCGAGATTTTTACTCGGAAATTCATCTCCCTCCAGGTTGGGATTGACGATGGCATCGGCATCCGGCAGCGAATGACCCTGCAGGTGATGATCCGTCACGATCACAGCGATGCCGCAGGCTTTTGCAGCAGCGACGCCGTCGATGCTGGAGATGCCGTTATCGACTGTGATGATCAAATCCGGATGCCGCTCCCCGGCAACCTCCACCAGTTGCGGCGACAGTCCATAACCGAAATGAAAACGGTTTGGCACCAGATAGTCGACATCACCCGCACCCATCGCACGCAATGCCCGTACAGAGAGTGCGCAGCTGGTGGCCCCATCGGCATCGAAATCACCGACGATGAGGATGCGCCGTTGATGCTGCAACGCATCGCGCAAAATTTCAACGGCCTGCTCGATTCCGGAGAGCTGATGCGAGTGATGCAGTTTTTGCAGGGTGAGATCCAGTTCCTCAGACGAGGTGATGCCGCGATTGAGGTAGATTTTTTGCAACACAGGATGCAGACTTTCAGGGAGTTCGTGACTGCTAATTTGATGTTGGCGACGGATGATTTTCATGGTGGTGGTCAAGGTCTCAAGCTGAAATAGGAAAAATGCAGCCTCTCAAAACTGAATTTCGGTTGATGACTGCCAGCATTTCGCGGCCAGAAGACCGCTCCTACAGCAGGTGCTGAGACCTAACGTAGGAGTGGTCATCTGACCACGATCGAAAAGAAACGCAAACTTGTTTCATGCACGGAGTTATTGAGATATTACGCAAAAAGGTTCATCCATCATGACGAAACAGCGTAAGCTGCTTAGTAATCTGCTGTCGTGTCAATTCAGCATGCAGCGACTGATCAGCCAGGGTGAAGACACCGCAGCTCTCGTACCATGCAACACCCTGAGCCCACTTTTCAGCAGCGACTGCGCCCTGGGGCCGTCTTGGCAACAGATAACAGAGGCCGGAACGATAGAGCAGGTTAAATGGCTGGTGCTGCTGTTGAAACTGCTCAATCATCTGCCACGCCTGTTGCACG
Organism: Gammaproteobacteria bacterium; assembly: GCA_030594925.1. Lineage (GTDB taxonomy): Bacteria > Pseudomonadota > Gammaproteobacteria > Chromatiales > Chromatiaceae > Sva-25. The sequence goes on along the minus strand of JAUVEG010000136.1, from coordinate 2,212 downwards.
GAGTTCGTAGCCTGACACCTCAGAGGATAGCTCAGCTGGCCTCCACGATGCCTCCAATGCATTGATTCAACTGGCAGCAGCCTGCTGCGCAGGAATCCCTGGAAGTGCAGATGATTCACAGATGCGCCGGCGCCCAGGCTGTTATAGCCGACTCCAAATCCCGGCATGATCTGTTGTTGTGCGCTGACAAGCTCCCACATCATGGCATGGGTTTTAATATCCAGGTTTTGCGGTCGCTGCGCTTGCGCATCAGGCACGATCAACAGATGCCAGGGGGCAAATGGAAACTTGTTGTACAGCACTCTAAAATCATGGCCACTCCATTCACCCTGCCACATGATTTCGGGTTTCAGAAAAGAACGGTTGAAATTGAAGCGTTGATCATCAAACGGCTGACTGATAGCATCGAACTTTTGTGTGGAGAGACGCTCCGGCCGCAGCCTGCGCATGTTGTTATAGACAAGCTCCCACCCGCCAACTTCTCTATGCTGCCAACACTGCTGATCCTCGATACCCTCTCTGCCCAGGATCGCAAAGACGCTCTCATCATCGTCACTCCCCTGCCCTGCAGTTTTCATTGCGTCAAAATTTTTCTCAAGTGCGAGCAGCAGTGGCTGACGCAATTCGTCTCCCTGCAGAGAGTTTGCCAGCACCAGGATAAATGCGCCGAGTCCATCCGCCGAGAGCATCTGCGACAAGCCGTCGCTGAATTGCCGGCGAAAACCATCACCATCTGCAGCTATGAACATTTGTGTTCGTGTTCCTGCTGCTGTTGATGCTCCCTTTCGAGGTCGCTGCCGGGAACAGGATCAACACCGCCTTCGTGGTAGGGATGACAGCGTGATATCCGCCGCAGTCCCATCCAGAAGCCACGCACCACACCGTGAAGTTCGATCGCTTCGAGCATGTAGCTGGAGCAGGTGGGATAGAAACGGCAGTTATTGCCGAGGAAGGGGCTGACCAGCAGCTGATAGCCACGCACCAGCATCAATACCAGCCGCTTGATCAATGCACGGCTCCTGCACACTGCCCGCAGCGCCCCATGATCTCCACCACCTCGTTGCTGCAGCTGAAACCCGCCTGACTGGCGGCAAGGTCAAGACTCTGCTGAATATTGCTGTCTTCCATCTCCTCCACATGACCGCACTCCGAACAGATCAGGAACTGGCCTTGATGCGATGCATCGGGGTGTTCACACACCAGGTATGCCTGCAGGGTTGCAAGACGGTGAATCAGTCCCTGCTGCAACAGAAAATCAAGCGCTCGGTAGACTGTCGGCGGGGCCGCCGGCGGGTCCATCTTCTGCAGGATCTCATAGGCTCCAAGCGGCTGTGGCGACTGCATGATAATCTTCAATACCCGCCTGCGCTGTGGAGTCAGTCGCACGCCACGCTGCAGGCACAGCTGTTCATCATGAATCAGCAAGTCACGCCGCGTCATGATTAACTCCTGCCGCATTCACGGCCTGCAGCTTGTGCCGCTTTTTTCGATACGCCATGCCGAGAGATGCGAATAGATAGAGCGCTGCCGCAATCAGGGTAATGATCGCCCCTGTGGGCAGATCCGTCTCATAGGAGACCGCCAGGCCGGTGGTTGAAACAAGCACCCCGATGAGTGTCGCTGCAATCATCATCCTGGAGAGCGTATGCACAAACTGGCCGGCAATCGCAGCCGGCAATGTCAGCAGTGCGATCACCAGTATCAGGCCGACGACCTGGATCAGCAGCACTACCGTGACTGCAATCAGGCACAACAGCAGCAGGTAGAAAAAGGTGACAGGAACACCACGCAGCAGCGCAAACTCCTCGTCAAAAATCACGATTTCGAATTGACGGTGAAACATGAACAGCGTCACTGCGAGGATCAGATCCAGCACGATCATGATCCATAGATGGCTACTGCTGACCATCAGGATGTTGCCAAACAGGTAGGAGATCAGATCGACCTGGTAACCCGGTGTCGCCGCCATGAAAAGAATGCCGATCGCCATGCCGATCGCCCAGATCGCGCTGATCAGCGTATCTTCACGCTCATGCCAGTGCAGGCTGATCACACCGATCAGCAGCGCCGACACGATTGCAGCGACGAGTGCACCAGCCAGGGGGGAGAAGCCGAAAAAGAGTGCGGCGCCCATGCCACCAAGCACCGCATGTGCAATACCACCGGCAACAAAACTGATGCGTTTGACCACCACCCAGGTACCGATCAACCC
>JAUVEG010000291.1 GCA_030594925.1 Gammaproteobacteria bacterium | reverse complement strand
TGCCTGTGTGGTTGATATCTGCGGCGTTCGCATCGGCATCACCATCTGCGAAGATATCTGGTACAACGAGCCTGCGCAGCGAGCCAAAGCAGCAGGCGCGCAACTGCTGGTGAATCTCAACGCATCGCCATTTCACACCGGCAAGCCCACCGAGCGCGAGCAGCTGGTCTCCAGGCGCGCACGTGAAAACAGCCTGCCCATCGTCTATGTCAACCTGGTTGGCGGGCAGGATCAGCTGGTCTTCGACGGCGGCTCATTCGTCATGAACGCCGAGGGGCGCGTCGTCATGCGCAGCAGCTTTTTCTGCGAGGCGCAGCCCGTGGTCAGCTTTGACGGTGCGACGCCGCAGCCATCAGAGGTGATTGAGCATCGCTCTCAAGAGGCTGAAATCTATGCGGCGCTGGTGCTTGGCGTGCAGGACTATGTGCAAAAGAATGGCTTCAGGGGGGTGGTGCTGGGGCTTTCAGGCGGGATTGACTCCGCGTTGACGCTGGCGATTGCCGTTGATGCACTCGGTGCCGATCGGGTCGAGGTGGTGCTGATGCCGTCACGCTATACAGCAGATATGAGCAATGATGATGCCGTCAAACAGGCGCAGACGCTCGGCGTTAAATACCGTATCATTCCCATCGAGCCGGCTTTTCGAGCGTTTCTCGGCATGCTTGAAGATGAGTTTGCCGGGCTGGCCGAAGATGCCACCGAGGAGAATATCCAGGCGCGCTGCCGGGGCATTATCCTCATGGCGCTGAGCAACAAGAGTGGCAGGATGCTGCTGACAACCGGTAATAAAAGCGAGATGTCGGTGGGCTATGCGACCCTCTACGGCGATATGGCCGGTGGTTTTGCGCCGATCAAGGATGTGCCGAAGACCATGGTCTATCGTCTTTCGAAATACTGCAATCGCGGCGGCGAGGTGATTCCTGAACGGGTCATTACACGGCCGCCGTCCGCAGAACTGAAGCCTGATCAGGTGGATAGTGACAGCCTGCCGGATTATGCTATCCTCGACGAAATTCTGCGGCTTTATATTGAGCAGGATGAGTGTGTGGAGAAGATCATCCAGGCAGGCTATGATGCAGCAACTGTGACACGCATCACGCGCATGGTGGATAATAATGAATACAAACGCCGCCAGGCGCCGCCCGGCGTACGCATTACCAGACGGGCGTTCGGACGCGACCGACGCTATCCGATTACCAGCGGGTTTTAACACTGTCATTTCGACCCTAGGGAGAAATCTGAAGCTTGCTCATCCAATGGATGCATAAGATTTCTCGCCATGCTCGAAATGACAATCAAGGTACCCATAAATCAAAACCCTCAAGCCACTGAAAAAAGGGGCAGGGCACAGCACAACAGGAAACAGCAATGAAAAAAGTAGAAGTGATCATCAAACCATTCAAACTCGACAATGTCCGCGAGGCGCTCTCGGATATCGGCATTACCGGCATGACCGTCACCGAGGTGAAGGGCTTCGGGCGTCAGAAAGGCCATACAGAGCTCTATCGCGGCGCCGAGTATGTGGTCGATTTTTTGCCCAAGGTAAAGGTCGAAATCGTCATCGCCGAAGAGCAACTGGAGCAGTGCATCGAAACAGTGAAAAACGCAGCCCACACCGGCAAGATCGGTGACGGCAAGATCTTCGTCAGCGCCATCGAGAAGGTCGTGCGCATCCGCACCGGTGAAACGGATAAGGATGCGATTTAATTAAGAAGAATTCTCTGCCTACATGTTTGTCATCTCGAACGCACGTGAGAGATCCTGTTATTCGCCAATCCAGGGTTTCTCCCTGCGGTCGAAATGACAATGAATTGTAGGAGTGGTCTTCTGACCACGATATGTTCGTGACAACTCTCCCACAACACCAAATTTCCGCCTTCCAGCAATCAATCCTCGAATGGTTTGACCAGCACGGCCGCAAAGACCTTCCATGGCAGCAAAACCCGACCTCATACCGGGTGTGGATCTCGGAGATCATGCTGCAGCAGACGCAGGTTAGCGTCGTCAAAAATTACTACCTCAACTTCATGCAGCGTTTTCCGGATATCACCACACTGGCAAATGCGCAACAGGATGATGTCCTCAGCCTGTGGTCGGGGCTGGGTTACTACAGCCGCGCCAGAAACCTGCACAAGACGGCGCAGATCATCCGCGACCAACACAGGGGAGAGTTTCCCGAATCCATCGAAGAGATCCAGGCGCTGCCCGGTATCGGCAGGTCTACAGCCGGGGCGATCCTCTCGCTGGCGCAGCAGCAGCCGGCTGCCATCCTCGATGGCAATGTCAAACGTGTGCTGGCGCGCTGTTTTGCCATCCCGGGCTGGCCGGGTAAATCGTCGGTGCTCACACAGCTATGGTCGCTCAGTGAAGAACTGACTTCAACAACGCGTCCGCGTGACTACAACCAGGCGATGATGGACCTGGGGGCGACGCTGTGCAGCCGCAGCAAGCCGGATTGCCGGCAGTGCCCGCTATCAGATAACTGCATGGCCTGTTCGCAGCAACAGCAGCACCTCTACCCCGGCAAGAAAACTGCAAAAAAATTACCGCATCGTCATATCCAGATGCTGCTGATTCGTGATGCAGCAGGCCGCATCCTACTGGAGAAACGCCCGCAAACAGGCATCTGGGCCGGTCTGTGGAGCCTGCCGGAAGCAGCCGCCGAGAGCCACGCGCATGCAGCCTGCCATCAACTCATAGGAGTGCAGCCGCAGCAGATGCATACACTGGAGCAGAGAGTCCACACGTTCAGCCATTTTCATCTGCATATCCAGCCGCAATTGCTGCACATCGCAAAACCTGCACACAGAGTAATGGATAGTGAACGACTGCTCTGGTATAAACTTGATCAACTGAATTCAATAGGCATTGCAGCTCCTGTGATGCGA
>JAUVEG010000194.1 GCA_030594925.1 Gammaproteobacteria bacterium | reverse complement strand
GATAATCATCGTTTAATACACTGCTTTGATGTAACAGGTTTTGCAGTCCTGCTGCAAACTTCAAAATTTTTTACTGTCACAGGGAGAATCCATGACAGATCAAATCAATGATCCAGATCCTCAGGAAACTCGGGAGTGGCTCGACGCCCTCGATGGCGTAATCGAAAATGAAGGCAGCAAACGTGCGCATCAACTGCTGGAAAAACTGATCGACAAAACACGTCGATCCGGCGCCTACCTGCCATTCAGCGGGAACACCGCCTATATCAATACGATTCCTCCCCACAAACAGGAGCCATTCCCCGGTGAGCGCGCCATGGAGCGGCGTGTACGGGCGCTGATTCGCTGGAATGCCATGGCGATGGTGGTGCAGGCGAACCGCATCTCGACTGAACTGGGCGGGCATATCTCCAGCTTCGCCTCCAGCGCCACGCTGTTTGATGTCGGACTGAATCACTTTTTTCATGCCGCCAACGATGATCACGGCGGTGACCTGGTCTTTTTCCAGGGCCACTCGGCTCCCGGCATCTACTCGCGGGCCTATCTCGAGGGAAGGCTGGACGAGGATGATCTCTACAAGTTCCGCCAGGAGGTTGACGGCGGAGGACTCTCCTCCTACCCGCACCCGTGGCTGATGCCGGAGTTCTGGCAATTCCCGACGGTCTCCATGGGTCTTGGGCCGATCATGGCGATCTACCAGGCGCGTTTTATGCGTTACCTGCATGATCGCGACATCGTCAAAACCGACAAGCGCACCGTGTGGGCTTTCCTCGGCGACGGCGAGATGGATGAACCCGAGTCGCTGGGTGCAATCTCGCTTGCCGGTCGTGAGAAGCTGGATAACCTGGTGTTCGTCGTCAACTGCAATTTACAGCGCCTGGACGGACCGGTGCGCGGCAACGGCAAAATCATCCAGGAGCTTGAGGCGGTATTCCGCGGCGCAGGCTGGAATGTCATCAAGGTCGTGTGGGGAAGCTACTGGGATCCACTGCTGGCGCGTGACAAGGATGGCTTGCTGCTGAAGCGCATGGAGGAGGTCGTCGACGGTGACTACCAGGCCTACAAGCGGCGCGGCGGCGCCTATACCCGCGAACACTTCTTCGGCAAATATCCCGAACTGCTGGAGATGGTCTCCAATATGTCGGATGAGGATATCTGGCGGCTCAACCGGGGCGGTCATGACCCGTTGAAAGTCTATGCGGCCTATGCGGCGGCAATGGAGCACAAGGGTCAGCCGACGGTGATTCTGGCCAAGACCGTCAAGGGTTACGGCATGGGGATTGCCGGTGAAGGTCAAAATACAGCGCACTCGCAGAAGAAGATGGGGGAGGAGGCGCTGCGCTCATTTCGCGACCGCTTCAACATTCCGATCCCCGATGAGGAGATCGCATCTGCGCCATTTTACAAACCAGCCGAGGACAGCAATGAGATCAAATATCTGAAGGAGCGTCGCGCTGCTCTGGGAGGGCCATTTCCGTTGCGCAGTACTGAAGTTGAAACGCTGGAGATTCCTCCGCTGGAGAGTTTCAAGTCGCTGCTGGAGGATAGCGGTGAGCGGGAGATGTCCACCACCATGGTATTTGTGCGTTTTCTCAGCATGTTGATTCGTGACAAGAAGGTCGGCAAACGGGTTGTGCCGCTGGTGCCGGATGAAGCGCGCACCTTTGGCATGGAGGGGATGTTCCGCCAGCTGGGCATCTACTCATCCTCCGGCCAGGTCTATGAGCCGGAAGACTCTGATCAGCTGATGTACTACCGCGAAGACAAGAAGGGGCAGATACTGCAGGAGGGCATCAACGAAGCTGGCGCCATCTCCGAGTGGATTGCTGCGGCAACTGCCTATAGCAATCATGGCGTCAGCATGATTCCCTTCTACATCTACTATTCGATGTTCGGCTTTCAGCGTGTAGGCGACCTGATCTGGGCTGCCGGTGATATGCAGGCGCGCGGCTTTCTCATGGGAGCCACAGCCGGACGCACCACCCTGGCCGGTGAAGGTCTGCAGCACCAGGACGGCCACAGCCTGCTGCAGGCGGCCACCATTCCCAACTGCGTCTCCTATGATCCGACCTTCTCTTATGAGTTGGCAGTGATTCTGCATGACGGCATGCAGCGGATGTATGTGGAAAAAGACAATATTTTCTACTACGTCACGGTGATGAACGAGAACTACCGGCAGCCTGCTATGCCGAAAGGGTCGCAGGAGGGGATTCTCAAGGGAATCTACAACTTCAAAAAAGGCGGCCGCAGGAAAACCCGTGTGCAGCTGCTGGGGTCCGGAACCATTCTGCGTGAAGTGATTGCCGCAGCTGAGCTGCTGGAGAGTGATTTCAATATCTCGGCAGATGTCTGGAGTGTCACCAGCTTTAATGAGTTGCGCCGCGACGGCATCGATGCCGAACGCTGGAATATGCTGCACCCGCAGAAAAAGGCAAGGGTTCCCTACATCACCAGCCAGTTAGCGGAGAGTGCGGGGCCGGTCATTGCTGCGACTGACTACATGCGCACCTACGCGGATCAGGTCAGACCCTACCTGTCACAGCACTATGTGGTACTGGGGACCGATGGTTACGGCCGTTCCGATATGCGTGAGCCGCTGCGCCGCTTTTTTGAAGTCAATCGCTACTATGTCGCCGTGGCTGCCCTGAAGGCATTGGCGGATGAGGGGCAGATCGACGCCAAAGTGGTCAGCAAGGCGATCAAACAATATAAAATCGATCCGGAAAAACCCAATCCGGTCACTGTGTGACGCACAGAGAGGATTAACAGAATGGCTACAGATATCGTAGTTCCTGATATTGGTGATTTCGCCGATGTTGAAGTGATTGAAGTACTGATCAGTGCGGGTGATCAGGTAGAAGCAGAAGAGTCGATACTGACGCTCGAGAGTGACAAGGCCACCATGGAGATCCCGTCTCCCTCCAGCGGCACTGTTACAGAGGTGAAGGTTGCAGTGGGCGATCGCATCAGTGTCGGTGACCTGGTTGCATTGATGGATGTGGCTGACTCCGGTGAGCCGCAATCTGCTGCAGTTGAGGAGAATAAACCGGAGCCAGCTGCTGTACCTGCGCCAGATGCCCCCGCGCCTGCAGCAAAAGCTGCTCCTGCTGCACAGCGTCTGCCTGGTGAAAAAGAGCAGAAACCTGCCCCGGCACCGGCAGAACCGCCGAAGCGCATCACCAGCGGCAAGGCGCATGCCAGTCCCGCAGTGCGGCAATTTGCACGCAAACTTGGTGTGGATATCACGACTGTCGAAGGCAGCGGCCCCAAGGGGCGCGTGACCAAATCGGATGTGCAGAACCACGTGAAGCAGGTTGTTGCCGCCCAGGATAAGGCTGCCGCTTCGACTGGATCGGCAATCCCGGCAATTCCGGAGATCGATTTCTCAAAATTTGGCAAGATCGAGACCGTTGAACTGGGACGCATCAAAAAGCTCAGCGGTGCGCACCTGAAGCGCGCATGGCTGAATATTCCCCATGTGACCCAGTTCGATGAAGCCGATATCACCGAGATGGAGGCCTTCCGCAAAGAGAACAAAGCTGAAGCGGAAAAGATGGGTATCAAGATGACCTTTATGCCGTTTTTGATGCGCGCCTGTGCCAAAGCGCTGAAGGAGATGCCTGAGTTCAACAGCTCCCTGACGGCCGATGCAGAGCACCTGGTGATGAAGAGTTACGTCAATATCGGCATTGCGGTGGATACCCCCAATGGACTGATGGTGCCGGTCATTCGCGACGTGGACAAGAAGGGAATCTACGACCTGGCAGCGGAGCTGATGGAGCTTTCAGGGCGGGCCCGCGAGGGGCAGCTCAGCGCCGAGGATATGCAGGGCGGCTGTTTCAGCATATCCAGCCTTGGCGGCATCGGCGGCGTGCAGTTCACGCCAATCGTCAATGCGCCGGAAGTTGCCATTCTCGGC
>JAUVEG010000054.1 GCA_030594925.1 Gammaproteobacteria bacterium | reverse complement strand
AAACTGAATCGCCCTGTCATCAATCTGCATCAGGGAGAGCTGACATGAGAGTGACGCTTGCCACCCGTCTCTCAGCCTGGATTGACCAGCACCGGCGATCCGCCTGCCGCAGCTACATGGAGATCCGCCGCCGTCCACTGGCAACCTTGATGACGCTGCTGGTGATCGGCATCACCCTGGCTCTGCCCGCCAGTTTGCTTTCACTCTTGAAAATCAGTCAAACCATAACAGGGGATCATCAGCAGACGGCCTCTATCTCCCTGTTTCTGAAAAACGGGATTGTTGACGAGAAGGCACTCAAGGTGGCGAAAGATCTCGAACAACAATCGCTGATAGATCATGTTGAATTACTCACCAGTGCGGATGCCATGGAGGAGTTTCGCAGCCACAGCGGCTTTGGTGATGCACTGGATGCACTGGATGAAAATCCGCTGCCCAATGTGTTGCTGATCCACCTGCTACCGGACAGCAGCAGCATTGATATCAGGAAGCTGGCTGCCGAGCTCAAAGAGGAGCCCATAACCGATTCAATCGAATACGATCAGGGTTGGATAGAGCGTCTGCAGGCTATTACCCAGGCAATCAAAAGAGCGGTAGAGGCGCTCGGTTTTGGCCTTGGTCTGGCTGTGATGCTGATCATCGGTAATACGATTCGCCTTGAAATCATGAATCGCAGAGAGGAGATCGAAGTGATTCGCCTGGTTGGCGGTTCTGACGACTTCATCCGACGCCCCTTCCTCTATATCGGCCTCATCTATGGCCTCTTTGGCGCCCTGATTGCCTGGCTGCTGGTCTCCATCCTGCTGATGCTGGTCAGTGCTCCGCTGGGACGACTCGCCGAACTCTACGACACCACAATCTCACTCACCGCTTTTAGCCTGCAAGCACTGCTGCTACTGATCCCGATCGGGATCAGCTTCGGCCTGGCCGGAGCCTGGCTGGCAGTCAGCCGGCATCTCTCTTCAATCAATCCGGAGTAAGTTTTAGGTTTTAGGCTTTAGGTTTTAGGTACTCAGTACTCGCTACTCAGTGCTCGCTACTATCTTTAAAACATGGAACTTTTTCGATTATTAGCACTCTCACTTAATGAGTGCTAAACTATTACACAGGAAATAACTAAGGATTTATTATTATGAGTGAGAGCATGGCTTTGACACTATCTTCAGGTAGTCTTGAGAGCTACATCAGCAGCGCTTTCAAAATACCGGTGCTGACGGCCAAACAGGAGCGGGATTACGCTCTGCAGCTACGGGATCATGATGATCTTGACGCCGCCAGATCACTGGTGCTGCCGCATCTGCGTTTTGTCGTGCGTATTGCCCGTGGTTATGCCGGTTATGGCCTGCAGCAACAGGATCTGATTCAGGAAGGCACTGTCGGACTAATGAAGGCTGTACGTCGTTTTGACCCGGATAAAGGCGTGCGCCTGGTCTCTTATGCCGTCCACTGGATTCGCGCAGAGATTCATGAGTTCATCCTGCGCAACTGGCGCATTGTCAAAGTTGCAACAACCAAGGCACAACGCAAGTTATTCTTCAATCTACGCAGCAAGAAAAAGCACCTTGGCTGGTTTTCACAGCAGGAGGTCAACGATGTTGCTGAAGATCTCGGCGTCAAACCCGAGACCGTACTTGAAATGGAGTCACGTCTCTACGGCAGTGATCTCTCCTGGGATCTCCCTCCCGGAGCTGATGATGAGGAGCGCAGCATCTCCCCCAGCAACTGGCTGCCGGATGAAAGTAGCGAACCTGCAAAATTGGTCGAACAGCAGGATGCAAATTCATCACAACACCAGCAGCTGCTCGCAGCAATGGAACAACTTGACGAGCGCAGCAGGGCCATCCTGCAGGCCCGCTGGCTGTGTGACGCAAAAACAACTCTTCAAGAGCTGGCTAAAGAGTATGGCGTCTCTGCAGAGCGCATTCGACAGATTGAGAAGAGCGCAATGAACAAAATCAGGACGCAGATGAGTTCCTGAAAATGAGGCATTCTTGAACTCCCAACTTTTTTACAAATGAATCAAATTTAAATCATAGCTCTCGCCAAGGCGCAAAGCTTCCGCGTCCTGCTTGCGCCCCTGACCTACATCCATGTAGGCCAAGCTCGCCAAGAAAACCCTTTGCGCTCTTGGCGTCTTGGCGAGAAATAATCATTTTTTCATGCCCTGTCAATCTAAGGAGTTGGTCTCGTCAGGGATACATCCGGTATGCCTTCCAGCCTTTCTCCCGGCGCTCAAAACAGACCCTGTCATGCAGCCGGCTGACTCTTCCCTGCCAGAATTCAAATGTTTCAGGTTTGAGTCGATAACCACCCCAGAATGACGGCAAGGGCACATCGCTGCTGAATTGCTCATTATAGTCACGCACCCTCTGCTCGAGCACAGCACGTTCAGGCAGCACATCACTCTGGCGTGACGCCCAGGCGCCGATACGACTGCCTCGATGCCGCGAGTTGAAGTACTCCCTCGACTCCTCCTGCGTAACCCTGCTGACGCTTCCCTCGATGCGTACCTGGCGTTGCAGTGCAGACCAGTGAAACAACAGTGCAGCATACGGATTGCTCTCCAACTCTGCCGCCTTGCGGCTGCCATAGTTGGTGAAAAAGACAAAACCATCCTCATCATAATCCTTCATCAACACCATGCGGGCCGAAGGCCTTCCCTCGCTAGTTGCTGTCGCCAGCGTCATCGCTTCGGGCATCAGCAGGCCGCTTTTTTCTGCATCTGTAAACCAGTCGCCAAAGAGTTGCAGTGGATCGCGCTGCTCTGCATCATCCGACATACCGGTGACAACTCCTCGCCCCAATGTCAGGAGTCGACGGAGAATGGATTTTTGTTTCATCTGCCAGGGCCCTCTCCCGGATTTTCTCATCAATATGCTCGTATGTTACCTGTTTACATCCATGAAGGATTAGCTATTCATCACCAAATTGATCAGAATCATTGACATCATGGTCAAAATAACGCATTATTTACAATAAGAATCATTCTTATTTAATGCTTTCCTAATATGAACTTGAAGCCCGACACCTCCACACAATACAATGCTGCATCTCTGGATCAGCTGGCAGTCGGCGAGCATGTGCGCATTACAGAATTCCTGGGGGACCGCAAAACTTCCCGGCGTCTACTCAGCCTTGGATTGCGTGTCGGCTCGGAGCTGGAAATCCTGCATCATCGCGGCCACGGAGTTGTTGTTGCCAGCAGCGGTAATCGCGTCGCTCTCGGCGCTGATATTGCCAACAAACTGCTGATCTCCTCTCTCGATGCCCCGGAGTAAATGATGGGTTGCTGTGAAAAGGGAGAGATCAACACAGGACTCTCGTCCGATATCACCATTGCCCTTGCTGGCAACCCCAATTGCGGAAAATCCGCCCTCTTCAATACCCTCACCGGCATTCGCCAAAAAACCGGGAACTGGCCCGGTGTCACCGTTGAACGCAAGGAGGGACACTTTTCGTTTGACGACAACACCATCACTGCAATCGACCTTCCCGGCATCTATTCACTGGATGCCAGCTCACTGGATGAAAAGGTCACCCGCGACTATCTACTCAGCCATGACGCCGACCTGATCATCAATGTAGTCGATGCGGGCAACCTCGAACGCAATCTCTATCTGACAGTACAACTGCTTGAGATGGGGGTTCCGATCGTCCTGGCGCTGAACATGATGGATGTTGCGCGAAAACGGGGTATCTCGATCGATACGCACAAACTCTCTGTCGAGATTGGCTGCCCCGTCGTTCCCATCGTCGCAATCAACGGTGAAGGCATTGAGTCACTGCTTTCACAAATGGCTGCGGTCACCAATGGCAGCGCTACCGGTGGTTACCGCCTGGCGCATGAAGAGTGCGTGGAACAGGCGATCAGCGATCTGCTGCCGCACATACAGGATCTCGAGCAACGCAACAAACACTGGCTGGCGCTGAAGTTGCTGGAGGGTGATTCCGACAGTCACGACAAGATAGAAGGCGCCTTAAGGGAGCGCCTGGAGCACTGGCGGCAACACATCGAAAAACGCGCTGGTGAAGATGCGGATATCTACATCGCTGATACCCGCTACAGCCATGCCCACTCACTGGCGCAGAGCGTCATCCGGGAGAAGGGACGCGTCGGACGCACGCTGACTGACAAGATAGATCAAGCTGTGCTGAGCCGCATCTTCGGCATTCCGATATTTCTTGCCGTCATGTATCTGATGTTCATGTTCACCATCAGCATCGGCGGCGCCTTCATCGACTTCTTCGATGGCATTGCCGGCGCCATCTTCGTCGATGGCTTCAGGGAGGTTCTGGGCAGCGCCAGCGCCCCCGAATGGTTACAAGTCGTACTCGCGGACGGCATCGGCGGCGGCGTCCAGATCGTCGCCACCTTTATTCCGATTATCACCGCGCTCTATCTGTTTCTCTCGGTCATCGAGGACAGCGGCTACATGGCGCGCGCCGCCTTTGTCATGGATCGCTTCATGCGCTCTATCGGCCTGCCGGGAAAGGCTTTTGTACCTCTCATCGTCGGCTTTGGCTGCAATGTCCCTGCAGTGATGGCAACCCGCACACTGGAGAGCGAACGTGAGCGCAAGCTGACGATATTGATGAACCCGTTTATGTCCTGCGGCGCACGCCTGCCGGTCTATGCACTGTTTGCCGCCGCCTTTTTTCCCTCCAACGGCCAGAACATCGTCTTTGCGCTCTACCTGATCGGCATCATCGTTGCTATTTTGACCGGCATGATCATGAAAAAAACCCTGTTGTCAGGAACCAGCACAGGTTTCATGATGGAGCTGCCACCCTATCACCTGCCGACGATGAAAGGCATCCTTCTGCGCACCTGGGACCGCGTGCGCCTCTTTATGAAAGAGGCGGGCAAGATCATTGTGATCATGGTGCTGGCGCTGAACCTGCTGAATTCAGTCGGCACGGACGGCTCCTTCGGCAATGAGAATAGCGAGACCTCAATCCTCAGCAGCATCAGTAAATCCGCGGTTCCACTGTTTGAGCCATTGGGCATCCATGAAGATAACTGGCCGGCTATTCTTGGCATCATCTCCGGGGTGCTGGCCAAAGAGGTAGTTGTCGGCACCCTCGATACACTCTACTCCAACCTGGCGATGAGTGACGCTGGAGAAACCCGGAAGGAGGACTTTGATTTTCATGCATCCATCTACGCCGCCTTCGCCTCGATTCCGGCAAATCTGGGAGGCGTCAGCAAAATGCTCGGCGACCCGCTGGGGATGGGTGTCGGCGATGTCGAAGATACTCACTCTGCCGCAAAATCACAGCAGGTCAATGAAGGCACCTTTGGCGCCATGGCCTCGCGTTTTGATGGCAGGATCGGCGCCTTCGCCTACCTGCTGTTTATCCTGCTCTACTTCCCCTGCGTCGCCACCATTGGCGCCATTAAACGTGAAGCCGGAGGAGCCTGGGCCGGGTTTGTTGCTCTGTGGACAACATCTGTCGCCTATATCGCCTCCACAAACTTCTACCAGATTGCCACTTTTTCCCAGCACTCCCTCTATTCGTCGCTGTGGATCAGCGGCTCACTGTTAACGCTGGCTGCATGCATCATCGGGCTGCGGGTGTGGGCGCACAAAGAGGAGAGAGAGATCAAACAACCCGCGCAGGCGCCAACATGATTCTGCTGGAAATCAAGAACTACCTGCAAAAGCGTAAACAGGCATCTTTAACAGATATTGCACTCCATTTTGACGCAAATCCCGCAGCTGTCGAGGGCATGCTGGAGCAGTGGATACGCAAGGGAAAAGTACACAAATCAACCCTGACGGCATCATGCGGCAGCAGCTGCAACCAGTGCGGCAGCGCGGAGACAGCCCTGTACGTATGGGGTAAACGCCCGGCAGCCCAACCGGTGGAGTGGCTGCCGCGCAACTGCAAGGGCTAGAATCTTTTCGCGGCCAGATGGCCGCTCCTACGAGGTGGTGGATATTTGTTGTAGGAGCAGCCATCTGGCCGCGATGGAAACAGCAATCAAAGAGGCCAAACATAGAGAATCATCGGCACAGAGACCATGACAATGAGTATCTCCAGCGGCAGCCCCATACGCCAGTAGTCGCCGAATTGATAGCCACCCGGCCCCATGACCAGGGTATTCGACTGATGTCCGATCGGTGTCAGGAATGCACAGGAGGCGCCGACAGCAACTGCCATCAAGAAAGGATCAACCGAGACCTCGAGCTGTTGAGACAGACTGATGGCTATCGGCGCCATCACCAGCACTGTTGCCGCATTGTTGATGATGTCAGAGAGAAACATGGTGACGATCAGCAGCAGCGCCAGTACCCACACAACACTGAGTCCACTGGTCCACTCCGCTATCGCTGTTGCCAGCAGCGTGGTCGTACCGGTTGTCTCAAGCGCCTGGCCAACGGGAATCATCGCTCCCAACAAGACAATAACCGGCCAGTCGATCTCATCATAGAG
Source organism: Gammaproteobacteria bacterium (assembly GCA_030594925.1). Lineage (GTDB taxonomy): Bacteria > Pseudomonadota > Gammaproteobacteria > Chromatiales > Chromatiaceae > Sva-25. The sequence continues at coordinate 1,293 of JAUVEG010000054.1, read as the reverse complement.
CTGCCGAACCGGTAGAATGCCAAGTATCAGATAAGCCATGATGGCCAGTAGAAACGCCATATAGAGCGGCATGACTTCCAGCATTCCAAGACCAATGGCGGCTGCAAACACCAGCAGGGCAACGCCCGCCTGCCGTTGCTGCCCCAGCGTCAGCGCACGGGGAGCCAGCGGCAACAGACCAAACTGTGCGATCTGCTCATCAACCTGCTGCTCCTTTCCCTGCAGGAGTAAAATATCGCCGATACGAAAAGTCACCCTGCGCAACCGTTTCCTGAGCGTTTCACCATATCGCGAGAGGCCATAGAGAGCCAGGGTTCCACCGCTCCTGCGGCGCAGGTAGGGAACGCCATGTCCAACCAGCGGGGAGTCTCCGGAGACGATACCTTCAAACAGCGTCAACTCCTCCGGCGCCACATCCGCAAAGGCCGCACCCGGCGCACTCAGCATCTCCAGGCCATAACGATCGATCAGCGGCTGCAGCTCCTCTGCACGTCCCAGTACCACCAGGATATCTCCACTTTCAAAGCGGTAGTCTGAAACCATCGGTCTTGCCCTGCTGTTTTCATGGGCTATTCCCACCAGCAGCAAATCCCACTCCTCATCCATCACCAGTGAACGCAGCTCTTTTCCCGGCAACTCCGACTGATCGCTGATTTTGAGCTCGGCCAGATATTGGCCCACCTCAAACAGCTGATCAACCGCACTCTTCTCGAGACGCTCTTTCGGCAGCAGCCGCCAGCCGATAATAATCACGAACAGAACTCCGACCACGGCAACCGGAATACCGACTGGTGAGAAGTCGAACAGTGCGAACGCCTCTTTTCCGGGAATATCCGCACGTATTGACGCGATAATGATATTCGGCGGCGTACCGATCATAGTCGTCATGCCGCCGAGAATGCTGCCGAACGCAAGCGGCATCAGTATCAGCGCCGGTGAACGCTGCTGTTTTCTGGCCGTCGCGATGGCCACAGGCAGCATCAAAGCCAGGGCGCCAACATTATTCATAAAAGCCGAAGCGAACGTCACCACCAGCGTCAACAGACCGATATGCACAAATTGATTGCCTGTCACCGATCCAAGCCGGGAGGCAGCGAGGTCCACCACGCCGGCATTCTTCAGGGCATGACTGATAACCAGCACAGCGGCGACTGTCACTACCGCAGGATGGCTGAATCCGGAAAAAGCCGACTCCATCGGCACCAGACCCAGCAATGCGCACAACACCAGCGCAGACATGGCGATGAGGTCATGGCGCCAGCGCCCCCAGGCAAACATCAGCAGCACCAGAAT
>JAUVEG010000121.1 GCA_030594925.1 Gammaproteobacteria bacterium | reverse complement strand
CTCTTCGGGAACGTAGCGGCTCTCTACCTTGATGCCGGAATCGAGATAGTCGAATTCCCACCACCACTGGTGGCCGGTCACCTTGACGTCCATGATGTTCTCATCCTTAGGGACTTCCCAGACCTTTTTCAGCACTGAATTTGCCTTGCCGGCAATGGTCATATCCACCCCCAGCACCAGCACAGGGACGATGACCCATGCCCACTGGCCAAACCAGGATTTGTGAAAATGCTGGTCAGCCTTATAGCCACGGCTTTTACGATGAAAATAGAGTGAATAGAATACAAATGCAAAAACGATAATCAGCAGCGCGGTGGAAACACGCATCGTCAACATATGGATATCGTAGATCTCCCGCGCCACCTCGCCAGCCGGTTGCGGAAAGTTGATGCCGTATTCAGCCTGCACGACTGATACTGTCATCAGTCCGATGACCAGTAGCAGCAAGCTACTGATGATCCTCGGCAGATTCACCCTTGCAGGAGTGTGCAAAAGAGAAGAGCTGGATTGTTTACTATTGTCGGTGTGGTGGTTCATTCTTGTTAAGCACCCTCTATTGTGCAGCGTAGATTGTCAGCAAGCGCATCCCGCTCACTTTCGATGAGACATTTACCTATCTCTATGAACTTGCCGTGAGAGTCGATGAAAAGCCGGCTCGGATACCAGCCGGACGGATCACGCGTGTGCACCAGCTTCGACCAGGCCCGTGAAAAATAGACAGGTTCCACTCCCTCCTTGCCATTACTTATCGAGATACTGTCAGCATCGATGCGGATAATCTGCTGCTGGTGGGCATGGCAGCTCTGATAATAGAGGCCAGCACCGATAACCAGCAGTTCAAGACCGGCAAAAGGTAAAACCAGCCAGGCCTCCCAGAGTAAAGAAATAAACGCCAACAGCGGCAATACACAGGGCCAGAAGCAGAAAAACCAGCCTGGTTTCATTCCAGGTGAGGTTTCTGTTCGGTTGAATCAGCAACTCAAGTTCGTAGTCGTTGATTTGCGTATTTGCTAGAAGCACTTAATCTTCCCCTCAATGACTGAAGGCTGTGTGGATCAGGTATTCTATTCTCTGAGAGCCTCCTGTTATCCGGACGTTTCGGTGGCATTAGAGAATTGCAGAGCGCAATATCGCAGATAATTTGATAAATCGCAATTTATAAAATTAGTAATATCGGCATTTAGATTTTCTATAGAGGAAAAAATAGACGAGTAGAGCTGTCAAAACAGCTCTACGCGAAATTCATCGTATATACTGTGGGATCATGGATCCTACCGAACTGCGGGCGCTGAAACGGTATCAAATAACCGGACAAACATGAGAAATACCAGATTATCTACGCTGCTTGTGCTCTCTTCACCGCTTGTGAGCGCCTGTGAAGTTGGGCAGCAGGAGACTACACAGGGTAAAGAAATCTTCCCTCCGCGCAACATCGGCTATGCGGCGCTGTGGCAGTTGAATGGCTTGGGCATCGCTTGAAAAAGCGGATCAGGTGCTGATCTTCTCACCCGCCTCCCTGGAATGGGATGCACAAGGGGTTTTTGCATCCATGGGAGCCAAAGCAACGATTTGTGACTCAACACAGGCGATTGTCGAGCACATAGCAGCCGGGGCGCACAGTGGTGATACCCATCCTGGTCATGAGCAACACACTCCACTTATTGTCACCCTGCAGCTTATTTTGGTTCTGGATTTGCCAGGTTGGCCAGCTTCCTGGATTATAGAGCGCCAACCCAGATCAGGGTCAGGGCGCTCACAACAGCTAAAATTATCAATCCGGTTACAACGCAGGAAACACAGATATTGCCTAAAAAATGGCCGGTACTTGATGCAGTCATTCGATACTCCATTGGTTCAATCGTAATTAGTTGGATCACTACCTGGTCACTTACCCGGAAATCCGGATAGATTGATAATTCTCAACTCGGACAAAGAGTGTATGCTTTTATTGTATGACTAATCAAGTGGCTTTTTCTGCTTAGGAGTTGTTCAAATGCACAGCCAGATCACTTGACTGAGTTCTGTATAGTATTAAACAACTCCATGTTTTTTCTGCCATGATCGACCGAGATGAATGCTTGGAGTATCAATCGGCGATTTGCAGGACCCCCTCTTTCAACACAATTGTTCAAGGATTGTGAGGAATTCTATTGCATACTGATAGTATTGGGTAGCATCAAAACGAAAAGAGGCAGTTACTGATGAAGATAGGGTATATCGGCCTTGGCCTGATGGGACGGCCATGTGCAATGCATCTGCACAATGCAGGCTATCAACTTGCACTTTACGCGCGTCGCCCGGAAACCCTGCTACCTTTTGAAGGAACCGGGGCGACAGTTTGTATGAATCCAGCAGCCGTAGCTGCTGAAGCTGACGTTGTATTTGTGAATGTCTCTGACACTCCGGATGTTGAACAGGTTGTCCTTGGAGAAAATGGCGTTATCGAGAGAGCTCGGCCGGATTCTGTCGTTATCGACATGAGTACAATTTCACCAGTCAAGACCAGGGAAATTGCAGCGCAATTGAAACATCGCCAAATTCATATGCTTGATGCACCGGTATCAGGCGGGACGAGCGGTGCAGAATCCGCTGCACTGTCAATCATGGTCGGCGGAGACAAGGCGATCTTTGAACGTATTCTTCCCCTGTTTGAGCAAATGGGTTCGAATATTGTGCACATTGGTGCAAATGGCGCGGGGCAGGTTGCCAAGGCATGTAATCAGATAATTATCACCCAGACGATTGTCGGAGTTGCCGAAGCATTCTGTCTCGCCGATGCGATGAGTGTCGACAAGTCAAAAGTACGTGAAGCATTGATGGGCGGCTTTGCCCGCAGCCGAATACTCGAGGAGCATGGTCAGAGAATGATCGACGAAAACTATGTGCCGGGCTTCAAGGCCGGACTGCACCACAAGGATATGGAAATGGTGCTTCAGGCAGCTGGTGCACTGGGCGTTGCGCTTCCGGGTACAGCGATCAATGCGCAATGGCTAAGTGCACTGGTTGGACAGGGTGATTCAGAGCTGGATTCTTCCGCTCTCTACAAGGTAGTCAAAAAGCCCAATGTTTCCGCTTGATTGTTGGTAAGTTCTCGATAACTCCGTGCAGGAGATCACCATCCATAGGATGTGCTGAGCTTGTGAAGCGCATCATCTATAATCGATGCGTTTCGTTCCTCGGCACATCCTATTACAGGTTGGTGTGTTTGCCGACACACCATCCCACGGACTTATTCAGAGACTCCTTAGTTACTATTCAGCACATTGTGCTGCATGGCGAGCCACTTGCAAAACTCCTAAATAGTGAACTTTGTCATCTCGAACGAATGTGAGTGATCTTATTTATCAATGAGTTAAGATTTCTCCTTTCAGTCGAAATGACAACTTATTGGGGTTTTGCAAGAGGCTCTGGCTACCATTAATAAAACCATGACTCACTTACCCTTCAAAACTGCATTGCAGCGTTTTGGCTGGGGAGGCCGGCTGCTTTTGGCGCTTTTCCCCGACTTTTTTCTGTTCTCCGGACGCCATGATGCCAGCTCTGCTCCGCACCCATCACCTGACGGAGGTCTGGCCTGGGATTTGCAGTCGGAGTTGCCTTTGGGGCAGTGGAGGCGTACATGAAAGTGGGTGTGGTGTTTCCACCAGGGGCGAATCTTGCGCAGCCAGCTGCGGTCATCCCACTGCATGCTGCAGAGCTCTATTTTGATGACCGGGTTGACGAGAATGCGCGCCACGCGTGGATCTTGCGCCGCGAGCTGTATCAGGCGGGCCTGCCCCTCTGTCCAGACATCGCGGTTCAGCGTAAATTTTTTCCTGTCCGCAAATGCAATTGATTTGAGATTGTCGCGTTTGCCGTTGGTGCGCTTGTAGTTGAGCGGCAGCCAGATATCGGCGTCCAGCCCGTTCTGGTGGCTGACGTGCCCGCCCGGCATCGGTCCCCCGCGCGGTTGGCACATATCCGCTACCAGCATCAGTCCGAGTTCTTCATCGGCGACCTTGTTCGCCAAATCTTTGAGATACTGGATCAGGCTGGGGTGACCATGGTAGCGATTGCGAGACAGCCGCACCACCTGGTAACCGCGTCCTTCGGATGGCATGCTATCACCACCAACAAAACAACCGCTGGAATAGCCGCCGATGGTATCGGGCTGACCTTTTGTCGGTGTTGCAACTTTTGACCAGGCATTGGGTGCGGCGTTTGTCTGAGTGGCGGTAAACAGCGCCAGCAGTAGAAGAGATGTTCGTATTAGCATGGTGTTCAGCAGACCTGTTGCAACAATGACGGCATATTATCGCATGATCATTTCAGCGCCTGCCAGCCTTCATTGTGTGACAGCACCTGCACCGCGTTGAAGTTGGCTTTGTAGGACATTTTCTGACATCCGGCGATCCAGTAGCCGAGGTAGAGCCATTTCAGGCCGAGTTGTCTGGCCTGTTCAATCTGCTGCAGAATGGCATAAGTGCCGAGGCTGCGCTGATGCAATGCGGGATCGAAAAAGGTGTAGAGTGCCGAGAGGCCGCCGTCGACCACATCGGTGACAGCCACAAACAGCAGTTGCTGATCCTGCCACCCTTCCAGCAGCAGGGTTTCACTCCACTCGCTGAGCAGAAAACTTTGCATCTCCGCGATGCTGTCTGCGCCCATGTCACCATCGGCATGGCGTGACTGAAGATACTCCTGGTAGAGCCTGAAGTGTCTCTGCTGTAGTGATGGCGTGATTCTGAGCTCTATCTCCCGGTTTATTTTCAGGCAGCGCCGCTGTGAACGATTGGGCCGGAAAGTCCTGGTATCGATGCGTGCAGGCTTGCAGGCAGAGCATGATGGGCAGCCCGGGCGGTAGACCATGTCGCCGCTGCGGCGAAACCCTGATTCCAGCAGCATGCCGTAGTGAGATGCGGTCAGCGGAAACTGCGGATCCACCACATGCATGACAGCAGTCTGTTCCGGCAGATAGGCGCAGCTGTGCGGCGTTCCCTGGTAGAGTTTGATGGAGGTGTTACTCATATACCTCTCCACAGAATGCTGTTTTGCCGCTGGCTTGCGATGGCATTCATCTTCAGGAACTCCTCTCTTGGGACGGTTTCAGCTCCCAGGGTGAGCAGGTGGGGAGTCTCCATCTGGCAATCAATGAAATGAAAGCCATATTGCTGCAGCTTGCGCGCCAATGCAACCAGTGCAATT
>JAUVEG010000167.1 GCA_030594925.1 Gammaproteobacteria bacterium | reverse complement strand
CAAGGTGCGGTTTGCCGATATTGCCGATGTGCTGGCATTTCGCATCATCGTGCAGTCAGTCGACGACTGTTACCGAGTGCTTGGTGTTGTGCATCATCTCTACAAGCCAAAGCCGGGTAATTTCAAGGACTATATCGCCATTTCCAAATCAAACGGCTACCAGTCATTGCATACCATTGTTTTCGGACCGCACGGGGCGCCTGTCGAGGTTCAAATTCGCACTGAAGCGATGCATCGCTTTGCGGAGGAGGGAATCGCCACGCATTGGGAATACAAGCATGGTGAAGAGGGTGGGCGCATCGATGGTCCGAGCAGTGAATGGCTCAAAAGCCTGACGGATCTGCAGGAAGACACCGCCTCCTCGATAGAATTTCTCGAGCATGTCAAAGTCGACCTTTTTCCGGACGAAGTCTATGTCTTCACACCCAAGGGGAAAATCATGGTGTTGCCGCGCGGCGCCACCGTTCTTGATTTTGCTTATGCGGTGCATACGGATGTCGGCAACCATTGTGTCGCTGCACGGGTTGACAAGCGCATGGTCGCGTTGCGTACACTGCTGCGCAATGGCATGACCATCGAGATACATGTCTCGCCAAATGTCCATCCCAATCCCAAGTGGCTGGAGTTCGTGGCGACTTCCAGGGCGCGCTCCAACATCAGAAATTTTCTCAAGCAGCTGCAAAGCCGGGAGGCTGTCAACCTTGGTGCGCAACTGCTTTCTGGAGAATTGCTGCGCTTCAACACCACGCTGCAGGAGTTAGAGCAAGAGGTCGAGCAGATGCTCACTGCGCTTGGTTATGAGAATCTTGACACGCTGCTCAGCGATGTTGGTCTGGGAAACCGTCCGGTGCGTTTTGTCGCCCGGCAGTTGCTGGGGGATGACGCTGCACTGGCGCCGGGATCGCAGCAGCAGGATCAGTCGTCACTGCGTCGGGTTGCAATTGCAGGCACAGAGGGCATGGTCGTCAACTATGCAAATTGCTGCCGTCCGATTCCCGGTGATCCGATTGTGGGTACTTTCAATCCTGGAAAAGGCATCGTGATCCACCACGCATCCTGCCTGAATCTCTCCAACGATCGCAGCTACAGTGACAACTGGATCGATGTGCAGTGGGAGGAGGATGTCCGGGGGGATTTTCAGGTGAAGCTGCGCATGGAGGTCAACAACAAGCCGGGCGTGCTGGCTGAGACTGCAACTGTCGTGGCCAAAAACGGCGCCAATATCGAGAGTGTGCACGCAGACGACAGTGACGGACACTACTCGGTGCAGGAGTTTATGCTGAGCGTCAAAGACCGCAGGCATCTTGCGCGGATCATACGCAGCCTGCGCAAGCTGCCGGCGGTGATCAAGGTAACGCGCGTAATTGCCTAGAAGATAGTCCTATTTCTGGTCTGGATTATCGATAATATCCGCGGCCAGCTCCAGCAGCTCCTCGACCTCCTTCCTCAACGCCGCTTCATCCTGAGTTTCTGTTGACCCTGTGTCACTCTCCTGAGGCGTAGCTGGCTCTTCAGGCGGTGTATTATCTGCATCCCGGGGAGCTTCCGCTGAGCTGTCGAAACCCCACTCGGCATCACTCTGTTTCAGTGTTTCCGGGGCATGCGCGGGCGCGCTCTCTTGTGGAGTCACTGTTTCAGTAGCAGTACCACTCTCCTGAAGCGTATCTGATGCGTCAGGTGTTGCATTATCTGCATCCCGGGCAGTTTCCTGTGAACTGTCAAAACCCCACTCGGAATCACTCTGCTTCAGAGTTTCAGGGTCATGTCCAGGCGTCTCCTGTTGAGGGAGATCACTCTCTGCAGTTGTGTCGCTCTGCTGAGGCGTCACGGTCTCACCAGGCGTTGCGCTCTCTGTGATTGCTGTTTTCTCTGCTGTTTGTTCCACTGCCTGCTCTACTGCTTTCGGGGCGTCCGTTTCGTTAGTCGTTGCTGTCTCCGGGGACTGCGGTACTGCAACAGGAGTTGGAGCTGATACAGTTGTATCCTTGCTCTGAGGCGGCTTTGATCCCGGTAGTCCGGTCATCTGAATGAGATCAGGGCGGATCAGTAGTGCAACGGCGGCAATAATAACCAGTAAAAGTAGTATGCGGATCAATCCAAACATGCGGGAGTTCCTGGGGGGTTGATGAATTATTTGCATTTTAGCATGAGGTGGGGAGGTCACGGCTATGCGATAATATTTATATGAATAGAATCGTTGTAACAACCTGATTGATGTCAGCTTTTGATGCGCGTTGGATGCCTCTGCCACAACTGCGCTATGCTTGCGCCAGTCGCTCTCTTTATGACTGGCTCTCTGATAACAGCTCATTGACACAACGTCTGATCGAGCATTGCAGCGGTAGATTCGAGGTCAGGCTCAGGGAGCAGCGATGGAAGGCTCCACTGCTCTCTGAATCGAGGCTGCTTGGCATCAGGGCTGGCGAGTACGCCATGGTGCGCGAAGTCGAACTGCTGTGTAACGGGATTCCGCATGTCTATGCCAGAACCCTGATACCAAAAAGCAGCCTCATCGGCAGAGCGAGTCATCTGCAGGGACTCGGCAGCAAACCGCTCGGAGCACTGTTGTTCAGTGATCCTACGACCAGGCGCAGCGTCATCGAGTATGCTCGATTAGTGGCTAATCACCGTCTCTATCAATGGGCTATGGACTCGATGAGAGGGATGGAGAGTGAGCTTTGGGGACGGCGTACACTCTTTTGTTATGCCGGCAAGCCATTGCTGGTTAATGAGATTTTCCTGCCCGCAATTTGTGAGCGCCAATAACCCATAGGATGTGCTGAGGAACGAAGCGCATCATTCAAAAACAGCGTGTAGGGCGCCATGCGCTCCGCTTATTGCATTGACATACAAATATTGAAATATGACGATCTATTCAAGAGTTCTGAATGAGTGACATCATGCAATCACGCCTGTCACTCTACAGCGAGCTAATCCGCCTGAATCGTCCGATTGGCATCCTGCTGCTGCTGTGGCCGGGATTATGGGCGCTTTGGATTGCCGGTGAGGGCGAGCCGCCATGGTGGATTGTGCTGATTTTTATTGCAGGAACGACACTGATGCGCTCGGCGGGATGCGCCATCAATGACTATGCCGACAGGGATCTGGACGGGCGCGTGCAGCGCACAAAAGCGCGGCCGATTGCCAGCGGACGGGTCTCTCCGCGTGAAGCGCTGATGGTAGCTGCACTGCTGGCGTTGCTGGCATTTATGCTGGTGCTGTTGCTGAATAACAAAACCATTTTGATGTCCTTCGTGGCAGTTGTTCTGGCGGCGCTCTACCCCTTTATGAAGCGCTACACGCACGTGCCGCAACTGGTGCTTGGCATGGCATTTGGGTGGGCGATCCCGATGGCGTTTACCGCGTTGACAAACCAGGTTCCTGCCGTTGCCTGGGTGCTGTTTGCTGCGACCGTTATCTGGGCGTTGATTTATGACACCATGTATGCGATGGTTGATCGTATTGATGACCTGAAAGTGGGCATCAAATCAACCGCGATTCTGTTTGGCGAGCACGACCGGTTGATTATCGGCCTGTTGCAACTGCTGATGCTGGGACTGCTGTTGTGGGCTGGTCTCCTGGCAGGCAGAGGGGGCTGGTACTGGCTCGGAATCGGCATGGCTGCGCTGCTGTTTCTCTATCAGCAGTGGCTGATTCGCGAACGTGCCCCTGACGCCTGTTTCAAAGGCTTTCTGAATAATAACTATGTGGGAATGGTCCTGTTTGCCGGACTCTTCCTGGACTACATGTAATAAAGTTGGCAGTCATCAGTTGGCAGCAGGCAGCTGAAGAGAGTCGGCAGTTTCTGTTTTTATAACTATTCAGCACATATGAGGTCGTCTCTGCTATCGGGCATATCTTCCAGAAAATGCCGTAAATACATCCCTGTTTTTTAACTGCAAACTGCTTACTGCCAACTGCAAACTTTTATTTAAAGGTGTGAAGTATGAGACTCAAATATACGGCGATATCCCTGCTAGTGACGCTTGCGCTGATCGCCACGCCGGCCCTGGCAAAAAAGAAACATAAAAAGCAGGTTGATGCCCTGCATACCCTGGCCAGCCTGCCAAAAGCCAGCATGATCATGGAGGAGGATGGCAAAATCCTTATCTCCAAACGCGCGGATGTACCCAGAGTCCCTGCATCAACCATGAAGTTGATCACCGCACTTGCCGCCATCGAGCGCTGGGGGTTGAAGCATCGTTTTCATACCGATTTTTACGTGGATAAGCAGAACAAGCTGTGGATCAAAGGGTATGGTGACCCTTTTATGGTTTCGGAAGAGATTGACCTGGTCGTTTCGGCTTTAAAGGGAAAGGGGTTGAAGCAAATCAGCGGTATTGTCCTGGATGGCAGCTATTATGCGCCGACTCTGAT
>JAUVEG010000223.1 GCA_030594925.1 Gammaproteobacteria bacterium | reverse complement strand
GTGATGGAGCAGAGCGCTCTGTTTCACCGCGCCATCGGTGAGGTTACCGATATTGTAGAAAAGGAGATGTACAGTTTCGATGATCGCAATGGCGATAGTCTGACACTGCGGCCGGAAGGGACTGCAGGAGTTGTTCGGGCTTGCATCGAGCATGGACTGCTGCACAATCAAAGGCAGCGTTTATGGTATCAAGGGGCGATGTTTCGTCACGAACGTCCGCAAAAGGGGCGTTACCGGCAGTTTCACCAGATGGGTGTCGAGGCTTTCGGCATGCAGGGTCCGGATATCGATCTGGAAATTCTGCTGATGACAGCAAGGTTATGGCAGCAGTTGGGTCTCGACGGCGCTGAACTGCAGTTGAATACCCTGGGAACCCTGCAGGAGCGGGCAATCTATCGTCAACAGCTGGTTGACTATTTGTCACTGCATCGTGAGAGTCTGGATGAGGAGAGCAAGCGCCGTCTCACGAGCAATCCGTTGCGCATACTGGATTCAAAAAATCCCGAGGTTCAGCTGATAGTCAGTGATGCTCCGCTGCTGATGGAGTACCTGGGGGATGAATCGCGACGCCATTTTGAAGAGATCTGCGGGGGATTACGGGAGGCTGGTATAGACTACAGTGTCAATCCGCGACTGGTGCGCGGGCTTGACTACTATGTGCTTACGGTATTCGAGTGGGTCAGCGACCGTCTTGGCGCGCAGGGAACCATCTGCGCGGGTGGACGATATGACGGGCTGGTTGAGCAGCTTGGAGGCCGGCCGGCGCCTGCTATTGGTTTCGGTATGGGGCTGGAGCGGGTCATCTCGCTGCTGGAGAGGGAGCCCCCGGTCAATATGGAGATGGGTGTGGATATCTATTTTGTCGCTTCAGGCAATACGGAGATTAAAGCGCAGCTGATAGCCGACAAACTGCGCCGGGATATGGCTGATGTAGGGATCGTGACGAATTGCGGTGGCGGAAGCTTCAAGTCGCAATTTAAAAAAGCTGACCGCAGCGGCGCTCGTTTTGCTCTGATTCTAGGGGAAGATGAGCTGCAGCGGGGCATGGTCGGTGTGAAATCACTGCGCGAAGATGGAGCGCAGAAGGAAATTTTAATTGATGATTTATCGAATTATCTGGAAGGTTTAATCGAATGAATGAGATGCTGAGTGATGACGAACAGGTCGAGCGTATAAAGGCCTGGTGGAAAGCGAATGGTAACTCGATTATTGCTGGTGTAGTGATCGGTCTTGGTGGTTTTTTTGCCTGGCAATGGTGGGGGGGCTATCAGGACAAACTTGCGGGAGAGGGGGCTGAGGCCTATGAGATCTTTGCGCAGACTGCCCTCGGCAATGATGCTAAAAAAACGGATGATGCTTTGGCGCAACTGCAGTCAAATTTCGGCGACAGCAGTTATTCCCAATTTGCTTCGATGGAACTGGCCAGGCAGCAGGTCAATGCAGGCTCGCTGGAAGCTGCAGAAAAAACCCTGGGTAATCTACTCAAGCAGTCAACTGACAGCGCTCTTAAACCACTGCTGGAGACACGCCTCGCACGTCTGCTGGTGGCTCAAAAACGGCTGGATGAAGCCGGCAAAATGCTGGACGCTATCCAGGGTGACGCCTATGCGGCAGAAACTGCAGCGATTCGTGGTGAAATCGCCTATCAGCAGGGAGATATGAGCGGCGCCCGTGCAGCACTGGAAGAGGCGCGGCAGAAGGGAAGCAGTGACGAGAACATTAACTATCTCCTCGAAGAGATCGGGTCCCAGGAGGAGTCATCATGAAAACATTAACGCGGTTGATCCTGGTTGCAGCAGCTCTGTTCACAAGTGGCTGCAGTTTTTTAGGCATAGAGAAATCGGCAGTCGATGTGGCAGAACTTGTTCCTGTTGCCGGTATGCAGACTGCCCGTGTGATGTGGAACAGCAATCTTGGAAAGGGGGCTGACGGTAAGGGGGTTAAACTGGTGGCCTCTCTGGATGGCTCAACCCTTTATGTGGCGCATTTCGATGGCGCGGTGGAAGCCGTGAGTACATCAAGCGGCGCATCACTGTGGAAAAATGACCTGGATGTTGAAATTGGCGGGGGGCCGGGAGTCGGCAATGGCCTTGTTATCTCGGGAACAACAGAGGGTGAAGTAATTGCACTAAGCCAGTCAACAGGTCAGGAAAGCTGGCGCGCAAGGGTTTCAACGGATGTCCCCGCTGTTCCGGTCTCGGCTCGCGGCATTGTTGTGATTCATACCAATGACGGCAAGCTCTTTGGTCTGGATGCTGCAACGGGCGGAGAGCGCTGGGTGTTTCACCGCGCAACTCCGGTGTTGAGTCTGCGTGGAGCCGGCACGCCGGTTATTGAGGGTAACAGCCTCTATAGTGGCCTCGATGGCGGTAAACTGGTTAAGCTGGATCTAATGAGTGGACGCCCCGTCTGGGAAACTCCGATCACCTACGCCAGTGGTCGCACCGAGCTTGATCGTGTGGTGGATATTGATGGCTTGCTGGTATTGGGCCCATCTCTGCTTTATGTCGTGACTTTTCAGGGAGAGATGGCGGCAGTCAACAAGTCGGATGGTAAAGTTAAGTGGCGCACTGCATACTCATCCTGGCAGGGAGTCATCAGCGATGGCAATACTCTCTATGCTTCTGATGAAAATGGCTATGTTGCAGCTGTCAGCCCGCACAATGGAGAGATCCTGTGGCGGCAAACAGCGCTCTCCGGACGCCGCCTCTCTCCACCCGTGATGGCCGGCAATCTGATTGCAGTGGCAGACCTGGAAGGCTATGTCCACTGGCTCTCGCCGCAAGACGGTTCAATCGTTGCGCGTGTCGAGGCGGTCTCTTCCGGCGTACGTGCACCACTCGTCGCCCATGGCAGTGTGGTCTATGTCTATGGCGACAAGGGTGAGCTTGCCGCAGTGACGGCGCAATAAAGCTTGCTCAGGTTAGTCGTAAGGGTGGTATTCCGTTAACTCCATGCAGCATATACTTCCCCCTTTATCAAAGGGGGATTGAGGGGGATTTAGATGCTTCCTGTCATTGCACTGGTTGGCCGTCCCAACGTCGGCAAATCAACACTCTTTAATCGCCTTACCCGAACCCGTGACGCTCTGGTTGCAGATCAGCCGGGACTGACCCGCGATCGTCAGTATGGTGTTGGCCGCATCGGTGAATCTCCCTATGTTGTGGTTGATACAGGCGGGCTCAGTGGCGAAGTCGAGGGGATCGACCCGCTGATGGAGCAGCAGGTGTGGCAGGCGATCGATGAGGCGGATCATGTCTTGTTCATGGTCGATGCCCGGGATGGCAGGAATTCCGGTGATGAGCAGATCGCAGAGCGCCTGCGCCGCACCGGCAAGGCGATCACCCTGGTGGTGAACAAGTGTGACAGTCTGGATTTTGATATGGCGAAGGCCGAGTTCTATGGCCTCAGCGGATTCGAGCCTGTTGCGATCACCGCAGCCCATGGCCGTGGTGTCTCCACGCTGGTTGACGGTGTTCTGGCTACGTTGCCGCCCCCGGAGCCGGAGGATGAGGAGAAAAAAGGCATCAAGGTTGCCGTTGTCGGCCGCCCCAA
>JAUVEG010000275.1 GCA_030594925.1 Gammaproteobacteria bacterium | reverse complement strand
GTCCTGGAACTCATCGATCATCGCCAGCGGGTAGCGCTTTCGGATGCGCTCGATGAGTTTATCCCGCCCCTCGCCCTGCAATGCCTGATCGAGCTTGTTCAGGAGGTCATCGAAGAACAGCACGCGCTGCTGTGATTTGTTTTTATCGATAGATCCGCGGATGGCGCTGGCGGCTTCTGAGAGTAGTAAAATCCGCTGACATCGATCTATTTCATTATATATTTCAGTTAGTTGTTGAGATTTATTAAATATTTTATGAGATGGTGTGATCTCTCCTTTTTTGATCATGCTCTTCAATTGAGAGTCTTGCAGCTTGTCAGTTGTAAATAGCTCGAACCCTTTGGGCAACACCGCAGGTTCTACACTTGCGGTAACCATATCGGAGAGTGACGTTACGGCTGCATCAAGATTATCCTGCCTGTAATTGCCTGCAGCTTGACTCAATACTTTTGCAGAGCTGAGAAGTTCAACAACCTCGGTCTGATCCGCTCGCCATAGCTCACACAGTTCGGCAAAGCATCTGCTGCGTTGCTGCTGCAACTGCTCAACGGCCTCTCTTTCGATCTGCGGCTGCAGCACCGCTTGCGGGTTATCGACCAACTCCGAGACATCACTCAGTAGCGCATCCGGACTTTTCCATTGGCCATAGAGCCACTCGGCAAGCTGCGCCGGAGCGGCGGCAAAGTGATTGCGCCAGAAATCCCTGGCCGCCTGCAGTCGCAGCAGCGACTCATCGGTAATGAATTCTGCATCAAAAAGCACCCCGCTCTCGAAGGCGCTCTCGGTGAGGGTGCGTTGACAAAAACCGTGAATGGTGAAGATCGCGGCTTCATCCATGCAGGTGAGCGCATCACGCAGCCGCTCAATCACCTCACTGTCGCCCTTCAGCGGCTGCAGCAGTTCATGCAGATCAGTCGTCTCCATGCGCCCCTCCAGCCATAGCAGGGCATCATGGATACGGGCGCGAATACGATCACGCAGCTCCTCGGTCGCCGCCTCGGTGAATGTCACCACCAGGATGCTGCTGACGCTCAGCTCACTCTCAAGCAGCAGGCGCAGATAGAGGGCGGCGATGGTAAAGGTCTTACCTGTGCCGGCGCTGGCCTCGATCAGGCGCATGCCATCGAGCGGGAAGTTGTTGATATTCAGTGTTTGCATCATCTCTCTCGAATGCTCTCAGTAACTCCACAATGCCGGCCAAAACGTAGGGCGCAATAAGCGACAGCGCATTGCGCCGCATGGGAAGGTGCAATGCGCTGTCGCTTATTGCACCCTACAGTTCTACAAATGAGATTGCCGCAGTCGCTTAGGCTCCCTCGCAATGACAAAACAGTTCGTTCAACTGCTCGCTATCAACATCAGCGCATAAACCTGCTGTGCAATTTGGCAAAATGGCTCATCCAGTGGATTGCGTCCACGCATTGCCTGGTCAAACCAGGGGTCAAGAGTGTCACCGCGTGCGTATTGACCCCCCTTCCATGCATAGTCTGCCGAGGAGAGAGCCGTACTTTCATCTTTACCATCGGCAATCTTTTTGGCATAGGCAAGTGAAGTCGCGGGATAGAAGGAGAGCGGCATATTCTGCCCCTGACGATAGAGCTTCACCAGCTCATCCAGTTTCAAGACTGCTGTTTTTTGTTCCACGGCATCCAGCTTGTACAGCTTCTCTTCAGAAAGGTGAGTGCTCTCACCACCTTTTCCGGCGGCACAAAGCGCGAGGTGCTCGATCCACAGCATCAGCTGATCCTTCGGCTTGAGTTTTGCAGGGCGGTAGCTGAAACACCCTCCTTCAGCAAGAACCTGCAGACTGCCACTAATCGTCCCTCCCTCTACTTCTACCCGGATATCGAGAGGAGACTCCTGCAGTTGCTCCCGCTGTAATTCAACCTGCCGTGAAAACTCCTCCAGCTGTTCTGTAGTCTGCATGAAGGCAATCTCGCCAAAAGTTCCGTGAGGCAGTTTTCCACGCGCCCTGGCAAGGTTCAAACAGCTCTCACTATCGCCATCGTCCAGCAGTTCCGAGAGCACTGCATCTTTCAGAAAATAGGCTTCGAGGTTATCCAGCTCGAACAGCTCGCTCTCTTCAAGCGCCTCGTCATATTCGGCATTTCCAACTCCCAGCCGCTTCAGGAAAGAGCGTGCGGGATTAACGAAGAAAGTCTTCAGCTCGTTCAATTCGATCACTTCATTGATTTCATCCACCAATGGGAGAGCGTCACCGATAAACTGCTGCCGCCCATCACCGCGTTCGAGCCATTCGGCAGCATAACTTCCCTGTACGAAGTTGCGTTCACTGAAAGGCTGCAGCGGGTGCTCTGTCAGCAGCTGTTGGCGCAGATCGCCATGCTCCAGCCGGTAACCCTGCTGCACATAGTCGAGCAGTTCAGAGACAACCACCGAGGCCAACTTGACGCTGTTGTCCTGCTGACTGTGGCCGACATAGCTGATATAGAGCACCTCGCGGGCAGAGAGGATCGCCTCCAAGAAGAGATAGCGGTCATCCTCGCGCCGGGAACGATCCCCCTTGCGCGGATGCTGTGCAATCAGATCAAACCCGAGTGGCTTGTCGATGCGCGGATAGTCCGAGTCATTCATCCCCAGCAGGCAGACGACGCGAAACGGAATGGAGCGCATCGGCACCATATTGCAGAAGGTGACCCTGCCGGTCAAAAATCGTCGCGACCCCGAACCGGAGCCAATCTGTGAAGCCAGATGCTGGCGCAGCACTGACGCATCCAGTCTGTCACCAAATCCGACCCGTTGCGCATGCTCGACCAGTTTATCCAGCGCATCCCTGACAGATTTGAGAATCTGCTCTTCGTCCTCATCCGCTAGAAAAAGCTGCTCCATCATCAGATTGATTCTGCGCTGCCACCGGGCAATGCTCACAGGTTTGGCCAGCTCTTTTCTCCACCCGTCGAGCAACTCGATAAACGCCTGCAATTCGCCAAGCCACGGCGCTTCCCCACCCTCGACATCGGTGAAGGGCGCAATGCCTTGATAGAGTCCACTGCCAGGTGACATTGCATAGCCAAGAAACAACCGTTCGAAGCCGAAG
>JAUVEG010000267.1 GCA_030594925.1 Gammaproteobacteria bacterium | reverse complement strand
CTCGGGAGTCAGCTGGCGCACCCTGAATTATGCATTTCACGAGCACTTCGGCATAACCCCCAAGAGATACCTGACTATTATGCGGCTCAACGCCGTGCGCAAAGAACTGCTCGCGGCAAAGCCGGCAATGACAGTTGTCAGAGTAGCCAGCCACTGGGGCTTCTGGCACATGGGACAGTTTGCCGCCGACTATCGGCGGCACTTCAGTGAACTTCCATCACAGACGCTGAGTCGAAAACGCAGCAAAATTATTGTATAGCTCTTCACAGGAATAGCCTGAAGCCAAGCGACATCACAGCCATCAGCAGAAATACTGCAGGAAAGCACCAGCGCGACCATCTGTCGATACTGCGTGCGAGTTCGACACGACCCTGCCTGGCCTGATATGAGGCGACAGTTGCTTCGACCAGCGCCAGAAACACCAGCACCGTGCTGGAGAGGATGAAGTAGTCCAGCCTGGTCAGATAGGGGACTTTTGGAAGACTGGCGCCGGCAGCGAACGTGTAGGCAATCAGGGTTAGTATGGCGGTTACGCTTATGCCTATCTGGGTTCCCCCTCCCTCCTTGGGATCCATCCAGAATACCACCCAGGACATCGCCATGATCAGCACCAGTGGAATGATCACTTTGGCGACATAAAAGAGATGACGCCTTTCAACCCTGAACGAGTATGTGAAACCTGCCATGGATTCCACACCTCGTTGAGGGATCTGCTGATCTCACCAGAGCCGGAATGCGCCAATCGCGGGTCATTCCAGTTGGCCATATACAAGATGTTGGCTTCAAAGTTCTGATTGACGTTGTCGATCCCATCCAGATCGAGCAAAAAAATTGAGAGCGCCACCCGAACCGGCTGCTCACCATTGCCGGGCGGGCTGACATCGGCGCTGGCCTGGGGCGTCCCCAACATTATCAGCAACAACAGGAGTGTTAGAATTTTCATGACTCAGCTTGTTGATTGCGATCGAACATCTATTCTAGCATCTGGAGTGTGGTGATTAGAAACGGGGCACGGCAAATCCGTTTACAATAACGGCTTGATTGCGAAAACGTTGTATATCGGAGCAACTCCAGTCAATTGCAGAATCAGTGATCTGAGTAGATTTTGAGGGGCGCAGCGAACGGCTGCAGCATACTCATTATAATCATTTGGAATTTCGAAATAACAGGAAGCATCAATGCACCTGTGGTCTAAATATGGCTATTAGTCTGAAAAAAAGGATAGGCTAATATATGATATCGGAGACTAAATATCGCATTCCGGGGTTTAGCAAATGCCTCACCACATCGTTATAGGGGATTGATTATGGAGACCACTGCATATACTGGCAGCACCCGGTGGCCCGAACTCGTCGTGAACAAAGTCAGCCCAACCGCGCCTTTCGCATGGCTCGCGAAGGGCTGGAAGGACATGCGGGACGCAGGGTGGTACAGCCTCAGATACGCTGCCGTTATCGTACTGATCAGCGGCTTGATGACGTTGGGCTTAGTAGTAACGGATAATCTGTTTCTCTTGACCTTTCTCATCTCCGGCTTCTTTCTCGTTGCGCCGGTCATAGGTATCGGCCTGTATCAAATGAGTGCACATCTGGAGCGAGGAGAACCGCTTAAGGCCTGCAGCGTGCTGGAAGCCTTGAAGAGCAATCAGGGCCAGATCAGCATGGTCACCGGCGGCTTCTTCATCATCATGCAACTCTGGATATCCGTGAATTTCGTGCTTTTTGCCCTGCTCTATGCCGGCATTTCACCGCCGCTCGAGAACTTTTTCAGCAAGTTGTTTCTATCCGAAGATGGTCGAGTGTTTGCGATAGCGAGTGTCGCGGTTGGCTTTTTCTTTGCATGGTGCGCCTACGCGATCAGCGTCGTGACGGTGCCCATGCTGCTCGACCGCAAAGTGGATGGATTCACGGCGATTCGCATCAGCATCAAGGCCGTGTTGCAGAACATACCCGCCATGATGCTGTGGGCGTTTCTCATCGTGCTGATAGTCGGCCTTGGACTGCTCACCTTTTATGTCGGCCTGCTCGTAGCCCTGCCCCTGATCGGACACGCAACCTGGCACGCCTATCGAGCGCTGGTGCCGTCAGCGGAGTGACGGCACGGTAATCTATGCATTTCCGTTGACAACAAAGCGCGCATTACGCCAGATGATGCACAAAGGCGCAAGCAACTGGCACGTTAGATTATCCGCAATCCCTTCTTGCTGGAGAAGATGACATAAAAGGAGTAGCAGCCTTCCAGCTCTTTTCGCTCTCTGCCTGACTGCCTGATCCACTACTGCACCCCGGAGATCAGTGGCGGCTCCTGTGGTTCATGCTCTTCATCACCCGGCAACAACTGTAGAGAAATATCGATAAACGCCAGATCAGAGAGCAATTATCCCTGGCATTAAGGAGGGTTGCTCTCTGACTCTCTTATCCCTCTCATTCAAATCGGTTGGACCAGATATCACCGCCCTGACTCCACACCGCAAGAGCAATGCCGTCGGCATTCATGGCGATTTGCGGATTCACAGATTCATTGTCGTTGACCTGGATACTATTGGCCTCATCGGGGTCCCAGCCACCACCGGTGGTGTAACGGTTGGCCCAGATATTGTATGCACTGCCCTCCTGCGCCCACACCGCCATGGCATCGCCGCTGTCATCGATGGCGATTTGTGGATTTTCAGCGTCTTCGGGGGCATTCTCGATCAACTCGGCTGTGCGCCAGCGGGATGAGGAATCGCTGCCACTGCTATCAGAGGTGCCGCTGCAGGCATTCAGCAGCAGGGTGGCAGAAACGAACAGCATAGCTGTTACAGAATAGTGAGGTGTTTTCATTGGGTATTTTGCTCCTGAGTAAATCATCCAACGTTAGGATTTTTGCTTGATTTATATCGCGCAGTATATATATATATATGACTGTTTAGCAAGTGAATAAGATGGCACGAGGGATAGAAGTTGCTTTCAGCAGGCGGGGGGCTGGCATTCACAATCACTCCTGTGACTTCCTGCGCTTGCGCGCCCTTGGGTGCGCCTTGTCATACACCTGCGCCAGGTGCTGAAAATCGAGATGGGTGTAGATCTGGGTGGTGCTGATATCGGC
>JAUVEG010000038.1 GCA_030594925.1 Gammaproteobacteria bacterium | reverse complement strand
ATACACCAGCAGCCGCGTTGATGCGGACTCTTCCAGGTCATGGTCTTTCAAGACGCGCAGTGCGCGCGCCAGATCTACCAGCTTTGCGGCAGTCTGTTCGTCGATGTCACCCTCGTGCATCACTACCTTGCGCTCGATCTCTTTGCTCGGATAGTCAAAACGCATCGACACGAAGCGCTGTCGCGTCGATGGTTTCATCCCCTTGAGCAGATTCTGATAACCCGGGTTATAGGAGACCACCAGCATGAACTCAGGCGGCGCCTGCAGCAACTCGCCGGTGCGTTCGATCGGCAGGATACGGCGGTCATCCGAGAGCGGATGCATCACCACGGTGGTATCCTTGCGCGCCTCGACAACCTCGTCGAGATAGCAGATGGCACCTTCGCGCACGGCGCGTGTCAGCGGGCCGTCATTCCAGTAGGTCTCGCCATCGCCAATCAGGTGGCGTCCGACCAGGTCGGCAGCCGTGAGGTCGTCATGGCAGGCGACGGTATAGAGCGGCCGCCCAAGCTGCGCAGCCATGTACTGTACAAAGCGGGTCTTGCCGCAACCGGTCGGCCCCTTGATCAACACCGGAAGCTGGTGATTCCAGGCGTGCTGGAACAGCTCGACCTCACTCCCCTGCGATTCATACCAGGGCGACTTGTCAGCCTCATTGCTTGACTTTGTTTGCTGTGATGTTGGTAACATCTCAATAGCTCCGTGCAAGTTGGGAACTGACTAAGCTTGAAAAACCCTTGTCTCTCGCAAAGACGCAAAGCTTCCGCGTCCTGCTCACACCCCTGACCTACTTCCATGTAGGCCAAGACCGCAAAGTTTTTTTCTTGGCGAGCTTAGCGCCTTTGCGAGAGTTAATGTAAAAACTTGACTCATTTGTAAAGATGTTGGTCGCTCAAAAATTACTAATTGAAGCATTAGGCAGACTTTTTGAAAAATTACTGACATAGTCACTTCAGCCCCATCATATAGGCCGCTAATATTCCGCCGGAGACCAGGATAATCCAGCCGTGCGCGAGTACACGCCACAACAGCCCGGCATGTCTCAACTCCATGAAATCCGCGATGATCCAGTGCCCCTTGATAAAGACGGTCACCAGCAGCAGCACAACAACCCGGGTTCCGGAATATTCGCTCTTGCTGACGGCATAGGTCAGAATTGTGAAGGCCATCAGCGCCAGCCAGATCCAGGTCAGACGCCTGTTCAATTGTGTTTGATTATTCATCGGATGACATACACCAGAGGAAAAAGCACGATCCATACCAGATCGACCATATGCCAGTATGAGGCTCCGGTTTCAACGCCGGTATATTCTGTCGCACTATAGCCTCCCTTGCGCGCCTTTATCAACACGGCCGCGAGGATAATCATTCCCAGAATGACATGCATGAAGTGAAAAAAGGTCATCGACAGATAGAACATAAAGAAGGTATTGGTGCCAAGGGAGATGCCGTGTGAAAACTTGTCAGCAAACTCCATCATCTTGATCACCAGGAATCCCCCGCCCCCCAAAATTGCTGCAGCCAGCCAGTTGACGCAGCGCCGTGCATCCCCTGCCTTGATCGCAGTGACGGCGCGCACCACAAAGTAGCTCGAGGTGATCAGCAGCAGTGTATTGATGGCTCCGCTTGCGGTATCCAGCGTTTGCTGGGATTTATTGAAGAGCTCGACGTTGTTGGCGCGGCTAAAGGCGTAGGAGAGGAAAAAGATACCAAAGACCAGCAGCTCGGCAAAGATGAAAACCCAGATCGCCAGATCACCCGGAAGATGATATTTGGTAGTAATTTCCGACTGTTTTACTGTGGAATTCATATCAAAATAAGGGGGACTTGCGCCCCCCTCTTCTCTATAGAACAGCTTACGCAGTCACTTCGTCATCATGTTTCACAAAGAAACTCATGATGTAGACGATCAATCCGATGAGGAAGATCAGTCCGGCGATTTCACGCATCCAGTAGAAGAGTTCAATCTTATCCTGGACGACCATGAATCCCAGAGGCGTGTCAGAGTAACGCTGCAGATAGACTTGCAGGATACCCGCGCCGGTGAGGAACAGGGTGATGAAAACCATGGAAACGGTCATCAGCCAGAAAGACCACATCTCCAGCACCTGCGCCTTGGGACCATTCGCCACACGTCCACGCATGATCGGCATGGAGTAGGAGATGATCGTCAGAACGATCATGACATAGGCTCCATAGAAGGCCATGTGTCCGTGCGCCGCAGTGATCTGGGTGCCGTGGGTGTAGTAGTTGACCGGAGCCAGGGTATGCAGGAAGCCCCACACGCCGGCGCCGAGAAATGCCATGACAGCGGTTCCAAGCGCCCACAGGGTTGCTACCTTGTTGGGATGCTCGCGGCGGCGTTTGTTGACCACGTTGAAGGCAAACAGCGTCATGACGAAGAATGGTATCGGCTCCAGAGCGGAGAAGATGGATCCAAACCACTGCCAGTAACCCGGCGCACCGATCCAGAAGTAGTGGTGGCCTGTTCCAATGATACCGGAGATCAGCGTCAAGGCGATGATGATGTAGAGCCACTTTTCGATCACTTCACGATCGACACCGGTAATCTTGATCAGTACGAAAGCCAGAATAGCGCCCATAATCAGCTCCCAGACTCCCTCTACCCATAGATGCACGACCCACCACCAGAAGTACTTGTCCAGTACGATGTTGACGGGATTGTAAAAGGCAAACAGGAAGAACACAGCCAGGCCTGTCAGGCCTGTCAGCAACACGATGGTGACAACGGTCTTGCGACCGGTCAGAACGGTCATGCCGATATTGAAGAGGAACGCCAGTACCACAATGACGATGCCGATCTTGGTTATCGTCGGTTGTTCAAGGAATTCCCGTCCCATGGTTGGCAGCAGATCATTCATGGTCAGTTTTGCAAGTTCAGCATAGGGAACCAGCAGATAACCAAGAATCGTTGCCGCGCCTGCGAACAGAAAGATCCAGAACATCAGCTTGGCCAGCCATGGAGCATAGAGCTCACGCTCGGCCTCTTCCGGCACCAGATAATAGGAGGCGCCCATAAAGCCAAACAGCAGCCACACGATCAGCAGGTTGGTGTGCACCATACGCGCCACGTTGAACGGAATGTAGGGAAACAGAAAGTCGCCCATCACATATTGCAGTCCCATAATAACGCCGAACAGTATCTGTCCGACAAAGAGACCGATCGCCGCAATAAAATAGAGCTTGGCGACAGATTGAGATTGATATTTCATGATACGACTCTCCCTTAACCCTGAATGTTTGGTGGCCAGTTTTCGGTATTAACACCACCGACATACTCGAGAAAATCCGCCACGCCTTGCAGTTCATCTTCAGTGAGATTGAACTGGGGCATACTGCGACGGCCAGGAACGCCATCTTTCGGACGGCTCATGATAAACGCCTTCACAGCAGCCTTGCTGCCGTAACGCTTCACCACATTGCCAAGTTCCGGCGCAAAATAGGCGCCCTCGCCAAGCAGCGTGTGGCAGCCAATGCAGTTATTCACTTCCCACACCTTTTTGCCCAGAGTGACGCTTTCATTGATTGCCTGACGGTTGTCCCGATCGGGAAGTTCCGAGATGGTATCGAACGTTAGCGCGAAAAACAGCAGCAGGAAGAACAGCGATCCTCCATAGTAGATGTTTCTCGCCATCCCTTTTGTAAAGGTTTCTTTCATGACGTACCCTTTATTGACTTAGTTGGAGCGGGCGATTTTATCACGGATCAGCAGCATTCCATTGATACAAGTCAATTTAAATGAAGTTCTTCAGCACGCCCTGAAAAAGAGCCATATATAACAGTAAGTTATCACTTTATCCATGTATAGCTTGAACCTATGCAGGTGCTGAATGCTCCTGCAGACAATGCATTGACAGCACTCACTACTATTCATTACCATGCATGACTCAATACTCTCCCTGACAGTTGTCCGGACAACCAATGAAAAAACGCACACTGATGATCCTCAAGGCACTGCTGATCGGCCTGCTGATGGTTGCCACCATCCTTGCAACTGTGTATCTGGGCATCGACAGCCCGGTTCCCTGGCTGCTCGGCTTCCTGGTTGTCGCTCTCTCTGCGTACAACAAACTGTGTGACAAGCACAAGTACATCAGCTGGAAACAGGAGTACAGTGTCGGCATTAAATCCATCGACAATGAACATCAGAAACTGCTTGGCCTCATCAATCGGTTCCTCACCGCTTCACGAGAGCACCCCAGCACCTTTTATGAACAGGAGGCTCTGGAGGAGTTGATCGACTACACCCGCTATCACTTCAAACATGAAGAGGAGTTGATGGAGAAGCACGACTACCCTGACCTTGAAGCTCACAAGAAGGAGCATCGCAAGATGGTCAAACGGGTCAATGAACTCGTCGAAGAATACAACTTACGTGGCCAGGAGGCATTGGAAGATACCGCCGGTTACCTCAAACACTGGCTGATCAACCATATCCGGGTCGTCGATCAGCAATATAGCGATTACATGCATAAGCGTGGTGTACATTGATGAAGCTCTGCTTTTATCCCTCGCCTGCGTCCATATAGACGAGGGATAAAAGCAGAGCATTCCTACAAGTTCGAACCCCCATCCTATCGACTTATTCAGAGATTACTTAACCAGTGATAACTTCTCAAGCGCTCTGCTCTGCCCCTTTATCATTCTCGAAAAAAGCTCTGATTGTGGTTATTCTCAGCTTTTTCACTCATGCTCAGGCGCAGGAGAGCACTCCGGCTGAAGCTGAGATTGATCTCGACAACGGCGATGACATCAACCAGGTTTGCGCCGGTTGCCATGGAGAATACGGCCAGGGCGACAAGAGCGGCGAGTATCCACGTGTGGCCGGTCAGCCTGCAGGTTACACCTCCAAACAGCTCTATCTGTTTCAGGATCGCACCCGCCCCAACATGCCGATGGTCGAACACGTTGAAGAGCGTGAAATGCCGCCGCAGGATATTGCAGATATCTCCGCTTATCTCAACCGTATCTCCCTGCCGACACGCCTCCCCCCGGCCAACGAAGATGATCCGGAATTCGATGCCTATCAAAGGCTGCTGCAGACCAAGAGGCTGATGCAGATACCTCGTGCAGAGGGCGATATCGACAAGGGCAAAAAGCTCTACAACAAGGAGTGCAGAAGCTGCCATGGCAAACGGGCCGAAGGCGACGAAAAAGACAACTCACCGATGCTTGCCGGTCAATATACGAACTACCTGTGGCGACAGGTCGACAAGTACCTGAACAAGATCCGCATCCATGATGAAGAGGATCCTGAAGAGGAACTGCTCGCGGATTTCACGCGTGAAGAGATCCGTGACATCTTTGCCTATGTCTCGATACTGGATGATTGAAGAAGCAGAGATGAGGACTGAGTGCTGAGGCCTCTAGTAATCCTTGAGCGACCAACATCTTTACAAATGAGTCAAGTTTTCACAATAACTCTCGCAAAGACGCAAAGACCGCAAAGGTTTTTTCTTAGCGAGCTTAGCGCCTTTGCGAGAAACAATGATTTTTTCATACTTGGTCAGTCGCGGTATAGCCTCGCCAGGAACTGCAATGGCGTTATCTGACGTTGTCAACACCTTCGGTCAGGATCTGCTTCGCCGCTATGGCGAGCGGGTGCACAAGCTGGCGATCAACGCCGGCTTCACCTGCCCGAATCGTGATGGCAGCAAGGGCCGTGGGGGCTGCACCTTCTGCAACAACGTCTCGTTCACCCCCTCGGCGCGCAAGGCTCCCGGCGTTGCCAAGCAGATAGAGGCCGGACGCCGCGTGCTTGCCAGGCGCACCGGCGCGAAACGGTTTATTGCCTATTTCCAGGCCTACACCAATACCTATGCGGATGTGGAGTATCTGGCAAAACTCTACCAGCAGGCACTGGATGAGCCCGATGTAGTTGGAATCTCGGTAGGAACACGCCCGGACTGTGTTCCCGACAAGGTGCTTGATCTGCTGGTGGACGTTCAATCCCGGGGGTACGAGGTGTGGTTGGAGTTGGGATTACAGTCGACCTCTGACCGTTCGTTGCAGCTGGTCAATCGCGGCCATGGCTTTGCTGAGTATCGGCACACCCTGAGGGCGGCAAGGCTGCGTGGGATTCCGGTCTGCACCCACCTGATCGTCGGTATGCCGGGAGAGGGTCGGGATGACTCCATGCGGAGTCTGGAGCAGGTATTGGCGCTGGGAGTGGATGGGCTGAAACTCCATCCTCTGCACGTGGTCAAGGGTACACAGCTGGCCAATCAATGGCGGCGGGGAGAGTATCAGCCCCTGTCGATGGATGCGTACATTCAGACAGCGGCTGATATGATTGAGCGGACGCCATCCGATGTGCTCTACCATAGGGTCACAGGGACCGCCTCCACGGATATACTTCTAACTCCCCTGTGGTGCTCAAAAAAGTGGGCGGTATTGAACGGCGTGGAGACTGAACTGGTGCGTCGAGGCTCCTGCCAGGGGATTAAGATGAGGAGTGAGTATTGAGGACTGAGTACTGAGGAGTAAGGAGTGAGGAGTGAGGATTGAGGGAATTGGA
This sequence comes from Gammaproteobacteria bacterium, assembly GCA_030594925.1. Classification (GTDB taxonomy): domain Bacteria; phylum Pseudomonadota; class Gammaproteobacteria; order Chromatiales; family Chromatiaceae; genus Sva-25. The sequence goes on along the minus strand of JAUVEG010000038.1, from coordinate 2,425 downwards.
GAAGTGTTTACATTCATTGATTGGTGTTTGAGTTATGGAACTGGTTTGTCCTGCAGGTAACCTGCCTTCGCTGAAAGCGGCCATAGATAACGGCGCCGATGCGGTCTATCTGGGATTCAGAGATGATACCAACGCCCGTCATTTTGCCGGGCTAAATTTCGGTCCGGCCAAGATGCGCCAGGGTATCGAGTATGCCCGGCAGCGGGGCCGACGTGTCTTCCTGGCGCTGAATACCTACCCCCAGCCCGAAGGTTGGGAACGCTGGCAGAGTGCGGTGGACAATGCTGCGGAGCTTGGGGTTGACGCGCTGATTGCAGCTGATATCGGGGTGCTCGATTACGCCGCCGACAAACATCCGGATCTTAATCTGCATCTCTCGGTACAGGGTTCCGCCACCAACTACGAGGCGCTGCAGTTCTATCGGGACAACTTCGGCATCAAACGGGCCGTGCTTCCCCGAGTGCTCTCCATGAGCCAGGTTAAGCACGTGATAGAGAATACTCCGCTGGATGTCGAAGTATTCGGTTTCGGCAGTCTGTGTGTCATGGTCGAGGGGCGCTGCATCCTCTCCTCCTACGCCACCGGGCGCTCCCCCAACACCTATGGCGCCTGCTCTCCCGCCAGTCACGTGGAGTGGCGCGAGACCGACCGGGGGCTGGAGACCCGTCTGGGAGGCGTTCTGATCGAACGTCATGCAGAGGGGGAAAATGCGGGCTATCCAACCCTGTGCAAAGGCAGCTTCTGCGTCGGCGGCCACACCTATCACGCACTCGAGGAGCCTACCAGCCTGAATACCCTGGAACTGCTGCCCCAACTGCTGCAGACGGGAGTCTCTGCAATCAAGATCGAGGGGCGGCAGCGCAGTCCGGTCTATGTCGCCCAGGTGACGCGAGTGTGGCGTCAGGCGATAGATGCATGCAAACGCGACCCCGATGCCTATGCGCCACAGGCTGAGTGGATGCAGGAACTGGCAAAGGTTTCCGAAGGGAGCCAAACCACACTCGGCGCCTATCACAGGCCATGGCAATGAACTCATCCCTCACCCCAACTCTTGAGTGGCCAGCATCTTTACAAATGAGTCAAATTTCAATAATGACTCTCGCAAAGCTTCCGCGTCCTGCTCACGCCCCTCACCTGCATCCATGCAGGCGAAGACGCCTAAGCTCGCCAAGAAAAACACTTTGCGGTCTTTGCGTCTTAGCGAGAGAAAATAATTTTTTTCATGCCTTTTTCAGTCTGAGACTTAGTCTCGCTAGGAATCAAAGAAAGCCATGAAGTTATCACTCGGACCCATACTCTACTACTGGCCCAAACAGCAGGTGCTGGATTTTTATGCCGAGGTGGCAAAGAGCCCGGTGGATATCGTCTACCTGGGAGAGACCATCTGCTCCAAACGCACCCTGATGCGCAGCGAAGATTGGTTGCAACTGGCTGACAAACTGGCCGATGCGGGCAAACAGGTGGTGCTCTCCACCCTGGCATTGCTGGAGGCGGACTCCGAGCTGAAACGCCTGCGGCGCATCTGCAGCAACGGCAAATACCTGGTCGAAGCCAACGACATGGGAGCAGTGCAGCTGATGCAGGGCAAGTCCTTCGTCTCCGGCCACAGCGTCAATGTCTATAACGACAGGACCCTGGCACTGCTTGCCCGTCACGGGCTCATACGCTGGGTGCTGCCTGTCGAGCTGTCGCATAAAACCCTGGCCGATATGCAGGTCCGGCGTCCCGACGGGGTGGAGACCGAGGTATTTGCCTATGGCCGTCTGCCGCTGGCCTATTCAGCCCGCTGCTTCACCGCCCGCGCGCATAACCTGCCCAAGGATGACTGCCAGTACCGCTGTCTCGACTACCCTGATGGTCTGCAACTGAAAGCCCAGGACGACACACGTTTTTTGGCCCTCAATGGCATCCAGACCCAGTCCGCTCATACATTCAATTTGCTGCCTGAACTGGAGCAGATGCGTGCACTGGGCGTCGATGTAGTGCGCATCAGCCCACAGTCACACAGAACCGGGAAGGTGATCGAGATCTTTTCAAAAGTGATGAGAGGCGAGCTGGACAGCGCTGCAGGGAATGCCCGGCTTGAGAAGATGATGCCAACAGGACCCTGTGACGGCTACTGGCACGGAGACGCCGGCATGGCGCAGCGCGCCCGGGTGGCCGCCGAGCAGATGTTCCAGAGAACAAAAAAATGAACCACGGAATACACTGAAAACACGGAATGATATGAGTTTCCAATAACCTTTGAAGGCAGCACCCAATTCTGCTTCCTGCGCAGAGTTATTGATTTGTTAAGGAATGATTTTAGTATTTTCCGTGTGTTCCGTGTATTCCGTGGTTACAAAAAAAGGGTCTAAGGCAGGCGCCCAACCAGAGTGGTGACGCCGTTGAGCAGCTTCAGCACCGGACCCATGCGATCATCCAG
>JAUVEG010000013.1 GCA_030594925.1 Gammaproteobacteria bacterium | reverse complement strand
ATTTCAGAAATAGATACTAATCTACTGTCTCCGGCAAGGTCTTGCCGGGGTTCAGGATGTTGTTTGGATCGAACTGGCGTTTGATTTGATGCATCAACTGCAGTGCAACCGGATCAAGTTCGCGTGCGATGTGATCACGTTTTACAAGTCCGACGCCATGTTCTCCGGAGAGGGTTCCCTGCAGTTCCAGCACCAGTGAGAAGATGTCTGACAGACAGGCTTCGGCACGCACCGTCTCCTCGTGGTCATCCGGGTTCGTCAGCAGGTTGACGTGGATGTTGCCGTTTCCCGCATGACCAAAGTTGACGATTTGTATGCGGTGCTGCAGCGAGAGTTTTTCAAGCCCTTCGATCAGACGCGGCAGTTGTGAGATTGGAACTACGACATCCTCGTTGATTTTTTTTGGTGCGATATTGCGCAATGCCGGTGAGAGCGCCTTGCGTGTTTTCCACAGCTGATCCACCTCCTGCTGTGTGCTAGCGATGCGGATTTCGCTGCAGCCATCGACTCTGGCGGCGGCGGCTACCTGTGCGGCGGCCTCATCGATGGCATGCTCCATGGCGTCGACCTCGATCATCAGCATGGCGCCAACATCGGCATCCAGCTGCAGATCCGAGAAGTTGCGCACCATTTGCAACGCAGAATGATCCATGAACTCCAGCGTGCAGGGTGTCACAGGCTGCGACATGATGGCGGCTACAGCATGCGCTGCTGCGTGGATATCCCGGTAGCTGGCTCGCATGGTGCGTCTGCTTTCGGCCTGCGGTGTAAGTTTCAGGGTGGCCTCTGTAATCACCGCGAGGGTTCCCTCCGAACCGATCAGCAGGCGTGTCAGGTCATAGCCAACCACTCCCTTGGTGGTGAGGGTTCCTGTGTGAAAGCTTTTTGCATCACCGGTTATCGCTTTCAGGGCGAGTGTGTTTTCTCTCGGGGTGCCGTATTTCACGGCGCGTGGGCCGGCAGAGTTGTAGGCGAGATTTCCTCCGATGGTGCAGATTTCAGCACTGGTTGGGTCGGGTGGCCAGAAAAACCGATATTGCGATACGGCCTGCTGTAGCGCGGCGTTAGTGACGCCGGGCTGAACAGTGGCGGTACGATTGGCAGGGTCGATGTCGATGATCTCCTGCATGCGTTCGAATGAGAGCACAACGGCATGCTCAAGGGGGACTGTCGCTCCTGTTGTCCCCGTGCCGCTGCCACGGCACACCAGCGGCGCACCGGCTTGACTGCAGACCTCGATGATCTCCCTGATCTGACCGTGCGAAGATGCAAATACAACTGCTCCGGGTTGTGCCTGTATACGGCTGTTGTCATAGCCGTAGGGCCAGCAGTCGGACGCTTCGGTCAACAGGTTGTCTCTGCCAGCTGCTGTAGCGAGCTTGTGGAGAAAGGTGGTTGAGATGTTTTTGTTGGAGATAGCCGTTACTCTTCAAGGTATTCAAAGATCTCAATGACCTTTTTTACACCGCTGATGCCGCGCACATGTTCGATGACAGCAGGTCCCTCTTCATGAGTTACCAGGCCGAGCAGATAGACATTTCCCAGGGTGGTGGAGACCTTGACTCGTGTCGGGTTAAAGCCCTTGATGCTGATCTGCCACAGTGATCCCTTGACTTTGCTGGTTAGGGCGGAGTCCTTGCTGATATCCAGGTTGTCAGCCCGCGCTCTTACTTCAACTTCGTTGTAGACGGATTTGAGTTTTGGCTGGCGGCTGACCAGGTGTGCAAATTTATCCGCCAGCTCCCTGCTCTCGGCCTGTCCGAAAATCAATACGCGGCGGTTAAAGCTGGTGACATGTATGCGTGAATGTTCGGAGATTTCAGGATGCTCGCTTAGCGTAGCTCTTGCGCGCAGTTTGATCTCCTGATCATCCATGACGGTGGCGGTAGTGCGCCTGTCGTGCATGGTAGATGCAACTGTCGCGGTGGTTGCTACAACAGCAGCAGTACAACCTCCCAGCAGCGGAAGCAGGATGAGTACGCTAAGGCAGATGCTCAGCAGGCTTCTAGGCGACTGCTTCAAAGGCATTTTGAATCCACTCGATTTTTACTTGCGGTTGCGAGACGATGGCAACGACGTCAAAGCGGCAGGGTGCGTTATGCCCCTGTCGTTGCAGATAGAAATTTGCGGTTCGCGTCAAGCGGCTCTGTTTGGTGCGGCTGATCGTTGCCGCCGGGGTTCCGTAATTGCTGTTTTTCCGGTAGCGAACCTCAACAAAAACGAGATGTTTTTTGTGCGTCATGATGAGGTCAATCTCCCCCATGCGGCACAGGAAGTTGCGTGTGACCAGCTTGAGTCCCTGCGATCGCAGATAATCAAGCGCATACTGCTCGGCGCGCCCTCCTGTCTCCCTGCTGCTCACTTTCCTGAGGGGAACACTAGCTGCTGCGAGGCTGGTGTTGAGTCAAAGTGCCGTTATGATAATGGAGCCATAGCATATTGCGTCTGACGACACCATTACTGTCGAGGCTCAGATCACCGGTCGCTCCTTTGAGAACTTTTCCCCGGCTGATATCCCCTGCGTTCAGCGCCAGCAGCATTGCATCAATGCCGAAAGCATAAAATTTTGCCAGGCCGGGATTAATGGCGCCGCCTGACTCAAGTTCCTGGTACGAGGGGATGGATGCAGACGTTGCTCCAGGCACTGTCCAGCGCAATACCGGTATCCAGACATTCTCGAAATTAGTATCCTTGTGGCCATAAAGGCGTCTGTCATAGGCGGTTGAGGAGGCGTAAGCCGCTGGGCTTTTACCGCCTGCGAGCAGTAATTGAGCACGAATTTGACGCGCCTTGCTGGGTTTGGCAACGATAAATACGGCATCCGCCGGGTTTTTCATCAGCTCTTTGACCTTATCGCCGAAACTGGTGCTATTCTGTGCGTAACGCACACTGCCTGCAACAGCGCCGCCAAGGGATTTCCAGCTCCGCCGAAAGCCTTTTTCATAACGGCTTCCCCAACTTGTATCCGGGTAGATGATGGCTGTTGTGCGATGCCCGTCTGTCCAGGCTTTCTCAGCGATCATCTCCCCCTCCGCTATGGGGGAGAGGCCGAATTGATAGACCCCCTTTGGCGAGTAATCACTCACCTGGTTGAGAGTGATGGTGGTGGAGTTGGGTTTGCCTTTGGAGACAACATGTTTTACGGAAGCCTTGCTGAGAGGGCCGATGATCATGGCTGCCGAATCAGCCTCTCCAATGGCGCCGGCGAGTTTGCTGTCGCTGCTGTCGATATAGCGCAGTGTCGGGCGTTTCCCCTCGGGCTGACGTGCATGCACTGACTCCATTCCCCGGCGAACAGCATTGGCGGCTTTGGCGTAGACACCGGATGAGGGGAGTAGAACAGCGATTTCACCAGTCGTGATATTCGAGGTGGTGATTGCTTCGTTGGCAATTCCCATCCTGATACGCGCAGCGGAAGCATTGTCTCCTGCTCTCTCATAATAGTTCAGGGCTTTCTGCAGGTAGGTACGCCGCTTACTGCCTTTATTTGAGCGCGCCAGGTTCTCATACAGGTAGGCGGCGCCTGCGTAGTCTCCCTTGTTTGCCAATGTCTCGGCGCGATCTGCACGGGCTTGATTGACACCGATTCCAAAGGTATCCAGCCCCATGGAGGTACATCCTGACATGGCAAGAGAAAGGGCAAGAGCAAAAGCCGGAAAAAGTTTTTTAAGTGGTAGCATAATACTAAGGAACCTCTGAATAAGTCTATGGGATGGGGGTTCGGGGGAAGGGTGTTCCGAATTTCCCATTAAAAACCAATAATAGATAACCCTTCCCCCGTAGAAAAACTTGCAGGGATGCTCTGCCCGAGACGCGAAGCGACTTGATCAGAGCTTCCTCAACACCAGAATAGATTAAAATACCGTTGCAAGTATCGGGAGTGAAGGGCAAGATGTCAATGCAAACAGGCAGGCTTTATGTTGTTGCCACCCCTATCGGTAATCTTGGGGACATCACCCTGCGCGCTGTCGAGGTGCTGAAACGGGTTGATTTGATTGCCGCCGAAGATACACGGCACACTGCAGGATTGCTCTCTCACCTGGGGATTGACGCTAAAACACTCTCTTTTCATGAGCATAATGAGCGGCAACGATCACAGCAACTTGTCGAGTTACTGCTTGCCGGGAAAGAGATTGCCCTGGTGAGTGATGCGGGAACGCCCCTGATTTGCGATCCGGGCTATCGTATTGTCAGCGCCTGCAGGGAGAGAGGGGTGGATGTTATCCCGCTGCCCGGGGCAAGTGCTGTTATTGCCGCATTGTCGGCGTCAGGATTGCCGACGGACCGATTTCTGTTTGAGGGCTTCCTGCCTCGTACGCAGGTAAAGCGCCGCAAGCGTCTGCAGCAGTTGATTGATTTTCCATCGACGCTGGTGTTTTATGAATCACCTCACCGCATTCTGCACTGTTTGGATGATATGCGGTCGCTGTTTGGCGAGGATCGCCGTGTGGTGGTGGCGCGTGAGTTGACCAAGCGATATGAAACCATTATCGATCAGCCGCTCGGCCGATTGCTGCAAACGATGACTGCGGACAATAATCAGCAGCGCGGTGAATTTGTGGTCATGGTTGCTGCGAGTGAGAACCGGGTTACGCTGCCGGGCTCTGTCGAGAGAGTGCTGCAGATACTGGCCGATGAAATGCCGCCCAACCAGGCTGCAAGAGTCGCTGCCCGCATCAGTGGCCAGCCAAAGCGGGAACTCTATCAGTTGCTGTTGAAGATGAAAGAGAAGTGACCACCATCCTGATATGAATTGATGAGATGGGGGTTTGGGGGAATAGAAAAACCTGGATATAGCCCTGATCGAAGAGCATGACGATTCGATCAGGGCATCTTTATCAGCTGTTAACCTCTATGCGGCGCGGCATCTGCGGCGCCGACTTGGGCAGGACGATTTCAAGTACGCCGTCCTGACTGGATGCGCTGATGTTGTCGGCATTGACAGTATCCGGTAGAGAGAAGCGCCGTATGAAGACCCCGTGAGAGCGCTCCAGGCGTTTGTAATCTTTTCCACTCTCGGTGGATTCGTGTTTGCGCTCTCCCTTGATAGTCAGTACGCCCTGGTCCATCGAGACTTCGATGTCATCTGCGCTGACTCCGGGGATATCGGCATGAATCAGAAAACGTTCCTCTTCCTCTTTGATGTCAACGGCAGGAGACCAGTCGCTGCCTTCGACCAGGCTGGTGTCATCACGCCCTGCGGGGGTGTTCAGCAACTGCCCCATCTCATTGTGCCACTGGTCGAGCAGGTTCCAGGGGTTTCGTACAAGCATATTCATTTCATTTCTCCAATCTAATCTCTTGTCTTGTTAATGATGATATAGAGTGGAATTTTGTAAAATCAAGAGGCAGATATCAGCAGGCATGGGGTATTATATGGGTGATTGACCCCGGACAAGGATGCCGGGTTCTTCTGCTGACCACCGAGGTTGCTGCCGCTTGTTATCTGCTTCCCGTATCAACTCAATATCGGATAGACTAGAATGTATAAACTATTTCGCTCCATCAAAAGCAAGCTATTCAACTGTGAGCACAAGGCGAAGTGTTCAAATATGAATAGCTCACTAGCCGAACGCGTAGCAGTGCTGATGAAGATTGGTAGTGTTGCTCTCGCTAAAAAGCAACTGACGGGAGAAAATGATGCAGGGATGGATGCATATTTGACAATGTTTGACTCTCTCTACGCCGAGTTCACGGAGATTATGGAGGCGCGGGAGCAGAATATCCTGAAGTGTCCGTTGAGTGATGAACTCAAGGTCTCTCTTGCAGGACTTCGTCCTGTTGTCGCCTCGCTGCAGCGGGATGTTGTTTCATTCGAACCGATTATTGGCGTCATGGGGAGTGAAGCTGTTCATGAATCTCCACCAGTATAGCATCGAGCGATGTACGGCTTTTTTTGAGAACTTACACTTTTATCGGGAAGTCATATGATCTCCGAATCCCAGTCCCCGGTTATCCAGATTGCCTCTCTGACCGATGTCAGGGGGGATGGAATGGATGCCCGTGTCGTTGATGAGTATGCCAATAACAATCCTCTCATCAAAATAGGTAATGAGGAGACTCTGGCCGGCCACCTGGGGTCGTATGTTGCGATCCGCCAGTCTGACATTAGTATCCTGGCGTTGGTTCACAAGATGTGGGAGAGGGATCGTTTGGATCGCAATGGAGGGAGTTATACGGCCCGCTATATCTCCTTGATTCCAGTCGGTGAAATTCAGGAGGACGGCAAGTTTATCCGTGGCGTCAGGCATTATCCGACGCCGGGTGCAAAGGTCTTTGCGGTTGGTTTCGACGAGATCAATTCGATTTTCTCGACATTCAGGGAGTATGGATTCTATATTGGCCAACTGGCGGCGAAGAAAGATTACCACGTCAGTCTTGATCCTCGCGCACTCTTCGGGCGCCATTTTGCGATCATAGGCCAATCCGGTGCAGGTAAATCCTGGACGGTGACCAGCCTGCTTCAACATACACTCAAAGCCATGCCAAAATCCCATATGATCATCCTGGATCTGCACGGGGAGTATTGCTGGGAAGATGAGCAGGGGGTCAGGCAGACAGCTTTCGCCAAAGGCAAAGTCAATTATGTCGATGCTCTCGAACTTGAAATGCCTTATTGGATGATGAGTTATGCAGAGCTCATCGACCTGTTTATCGATCGATCGGACCCCGGCGCATCGACGCAAATGGCATTTATGCGCCAGGTGTTGCAAACACTCAGGGCCAAGGAGGCGAAAGCGATTGGTTTGAAGGGGGTATCTGTTGACACGCCCATCTATTTTTCCCTGGCCGATCTCTATCAGCTCTTCAAGAGCGCCAACGGGGAGAGAAAGGAGTTTGGCAAGGTCAAGGGGGCATTGTTTGGTGAATTTGATGAACTCCTGGTCAGAATGGAGAGCCGCTTCAATGATGTTCGCTATGATTTTTTACTCAAGCCTAAAAAACGCACCAGCTCTGCCAGCTTGAGTGAACTGATGCGTGATTTCATCGGTCTGGGCAGCAACAAGGCGAATATCACCATTATTGATTTAAGCTCTGTGCCGACCGATATTCGCCCGGCAATTTCAGCACAGGTGGGGCGTCTGGCGTATGAGTTCAACTACTGGAACCCGAGGCGCCATGATTTTCCCATCACCCTGATCTGTGAAGAGGCGCATGCCTATATTCCCCGGGAGAAAGGCGGGCAGTTCGAGGGGACCAAAAAAATGATGGAGAGGATAGCCAAGGAGGGGCGCAAATATGGCGTCTCCATCGGGGTGGTCAGCCAGCGTCCGACCGAACTCTCCGAGACCATGCTCTCGCAGTGCAGTTCATTTATCTGCCTGCGCACAACAAACCCCGATGACCAGGAGTATATCCGGGCAATGGTGCCGGAGGCCGAGGGCGATTTGACGGATATGCTGGCCTCCCTGGGGCGGGGTGAGGCGCTGGTGCTGGGCGAGGCGGCTCCAATGCCGACGCGTGTCCAGGTTTACCGGCCCGACCCGCCGCCCAGAAACACCGATGTCGACTACTATACCAGCTGGCGCGAAGGTCCCGATGATCTGGATGTGGAGGAGATTGTCAATCTGTGGCGCACGCAAAACCATAAGTGAAAGAGAGTTGGCAGCCGTCAGTTGGCAGTAGGCAGCAAACCTAAAACCTAAAACCTAAAACCTTAGTAACTCTCCCCTTGATTTTTCATCCCCCAACAGCTATTTTCTTTATGGGAGTTGGCCGGTTAATCGCTGTCAGTTTACTGATGGAGGAAAGTCCGGGCTCCGCAGGGCAGGGTGCCAGGTAACGCCTGGGCGGAGTGATCCGACGGCAAGTGCAGCAGAAAATATACCGCCTAAGCAGTCTGTGACTGCCGGTAAGGTTGAAATGGTGCGGTAAGAGCGCACCGCGCTGCTGGCAACAGTAGTGGCATGGTAAACCCCACTCGGAGCAAGACCAAATAGGGAAGCTTGTGTACGCACAGCCTGTGGTCCGCAGGTGGCTTCCGGGTAGGTCGCTTGAGGTATGCGGTGACGCATTACCCAGATGAATGATTATCCACGACAGAACCCGGCTTACAGGCTGGCTCCCACCTCTCCCCACTTTTCATGCTTTCCGCGTTATTCTCCCTGTTTTATCCGTTTTTCCCGCCCATTTCTTCATAATCAACTTTAACTTAACTCCTCATCACCCTGTTTTTTATACAGATGATTATTCTATTCTAAGTTATTGTTAATTATCAATTTTTTCTGCTTTTACCTTGACCAATGCGGGTATAGCATCTATTATTCCCATTAAGTGGGGGAAAGTGGGGAATTTAGGTGCTTCCCGCCTTTTAATAACAAACTAAGGAGCCTCTGAATAAGCTCATAGGATGGGGGTTCGGGGGAAGGGGAAAGCGAACGACCCCTTTATAACTCATTGATCGCTGGCCATTCCCCCGTAGAAAAACTTGTAGGAATGCTCTGTTCGAGGCGCGAAGCGACTTGACCAGAGTTTCCTTAATAAAGAAAACACCAACTGAGTCACCCATGTACTTCGGAACCAATCTTGTCAAACTGGATACCAAGGGGCGTGCTGCCATTCCTGCGCGTCACCGTGAAGGTTTGCGTAACAGTGGCGGTTCCCGGGTTGCAGTGACGATCCATCCGAGGGGGGAAAAAAGTTTGTGGATGTACCCCTGGGATGAGTGGGAGAAGACTGCCGAGGTGGTGGGTAATCTGCCTGCACTGAATAAGCATTATTCACAAATTCAACATATTCTATTCTCCAATCTCTACGAACTGGATCTTGATGGACAGGGGCGGATTCTGCTGCCGCAGAAACATCGTGAGCATGCGGGGCTGGTGGCTGGCGAGCAGATCGCGATTATTGGCAAGGGGCGCAGGCTTGAGATCTGGTCGCAGCAGATGGCGCAGCAGGTTGAAGAGGAGAATATGTTGGCCTTGCAGGATCCTGACTCGGAAGTCTCGGCAGAAATTGAAAACCTGAATCTGTAACAGGGTGACGGAATTATTCAATCATCGCCCTGTGTTGCTGCATGAGGCAGTCGATGCACTCTCAATCAAGCCAGACGGAATCTATGTGGATGCGACTTTTGGCCGCGGCGGGCATAGCTCGTTGATTCTGCAGCGACTTGGCGCCGATGGGCGTTTAGTGGCGCTGGATCGTGATCCGGATGCAATCAGGAGCGCTGCTGTAGTGATTGGAGATGACCCGCGTTTTTCGATTGAGCATGCATCCTTTGACGCGCTTGAGAATATTTCCGTGAAGCTGGGGATTAAGGGGGAGATCGATGGTGTGCTGCTGGATCTTGGGGTTTCATCTCCGCAACTGGAGGATGCGCAGCGGGGCTTTAGTTTCATGCGCGATGGACCGCTGGATATGCGCATGAATCCAGATGATGAGCTGTCAGCAGCATCATGGCTGCTGGAGGCATCACAAAAGGAGATCAAGCAGGTTTTGAGCGAATATGGTGAGGAGAGATTCTCCGGGCGCATTGCGACCGCCATCGTGGCGCAGCGGCAAGAGAGGCCGTTGATGACAACAAGAGAGCTTGCAGAGTTGATCGAGCAGGCCGTGCCGGGAAAAGAGCCGGGAAAGCATCCGGCTACACGCACTTTTCAGGCAATAAGGATACGCATCAACCAGGAGCTGCAGCAACTCTCGGCTGTGCTTGAACAGGCTTTATCAATACTTGGACCAGGGGGGCGATTGTCAGTAATCAGTTTTCATTCGCTTGAGGATAGGATTGTGAAACGCTTCCTGCGTGCTCACTCACGTGTCGATACGTTGCCAAGAGGTGTCCCCGTGATGGCTTCGCAATTGCAACCGCCTCAACTGAATCTGGTGGGTAAGGCGGTGACGCCTTCGCTTGAGGAGGTCCGGGTGAACCCGCGTGCGCGCAGCTCCCGTTTGAGAGTCGCGGAGAAATCTGCGTGAGCGGCAGCCGTATGCTGCTGATCACCGGTTTGCTGGTGGTCGTTGTGTGGACGGCGTTAAAGGTTGTCGAGTCAAAGCAGCAAACACGCCAACTGTTTGCGCTGCGTGAAGCATTGCGCACCGAGGCTGATAAATTGAGTGTGACGCAGGGGCAGTTGCAGGTCGAGTTGGCGACCTTTGCTGATTATGGGCGTATCGAGAAAAGTGCACGAAACAAGTTGCAAATGCGTACACCTGGTATGCAAGAGATAGAGGTTTTGGAAATAGAGTAATGGCGGGGAAACAGCGACATAATAAAGGCAGGCAGGCGCGGCGGACAAAAAAGACGGCTGCCCCCTGCTTTGCTGCGCGTCGCCGTTTGATGATCGGGGGCTTGCTGTGCGCTGCCGTTATGTTAATTGCCGGCGCCTGGTACCAGCAAATTTTGCGCACGGATTTTTTACAGAAGAAGGGGGATTACAAGCACATCAGTTATATGGATGTGCCGGCGCGACGCGGCAGAATCCTTGATCGCAACGATGAGGTGCTGGCTGTAAGTAACCCGGTAGACTCTGTATGGGCCGATCCGAGAATCCTGCCCCAGGATAATGAGACTGTCAAAATCCTTGCGCAAGCATTAAAAAAGAATGCCGATGATCTGCGTCAGAAACTCTCGCGTTACCGCAACAAACATTTTTTTTATCTGGCCCGCTGGATGAATCCAGCTCATGCACGCAAGGTGATGGCGATACTGAAAGAGAAAGGAGTCAAAGGAGTTGGCTTGCAACGTGAATACCGCCGCTACTACCCTGCAGGCGAATATTTTTCTCATGTGATCGGTTTTTCCGGGCGTGATGAAAGAGGGCTGGAGGGACTGGAGTTTCAATATGATGAAGAGTTGAATGCCGAGGCAGGGCGAAAGCTGGTATTAAAAGACGCCAGGCGGCATCTGTTGGCAAATGTTGCAAGTATTCGCAAGCCGCAGGGTGGCAAGGATATTGTGCTGAGCCTGGATCGCCGTTTGCAGTTCTACGCCTATCGGGCGTTGAAAAAAGCGGTCGTCAAACATCAGGCCAAATCGGCATCACTGGTGATGCTGGACGTCGATAGCGGAGAAGTGCTGGCGATGGTGAGCCAGCCCTCCTATAACCCGAATGCCAGTCGAGGCAACCTCGGAGGGAAAGTGCGCAATCGTCCTATCATCGATACTTTTGAGCCTGGTTCCACGATGAAACCGCTGACGCTTGCTGCTGCTATGGAGCTTGGGTACATCACCGAAAGTACGAAAATTGATACCGGTAAAGGATTTATCAAGATTGGCAGGAATAAGGTGGCCGATCCAAAACGCTATGGTGTGCTCGACCCTGCCGGAGTGCTGCGCCGCTCCAGTAATGTGGGGTCAGCAACCATCGCTTTGAAAATGCCCGAAAAAGATCATTGGAAAATGCTGGATCGCTATGGCTTCGGACAGCAGGTGATGATTGATTTTCCCGGCGAAGCGAGTGGGATTTTGCGTGACTACGGATTATGGAGGCGCATCGATCAGGCAACCCTTGCGTTTGGTTACGGTCTCTCCGTATCAACGTTGCAACTTGCGCAGGCCTATTCAATTCTTGCTGCAGATGGTATCCGGCGTCCACTCTCCCTGTTGCGTGTCGATAAACCGGCCGAGGGAGAGCGGGTGCTGTCCGTCGAGACGGCGAGATCATTGCGCAGGATGATGGAGGGAGTTGTTTCTGCACAGGGAACGGCGCCAAAGGCGGCTGTGAGTGGTTACCGGGTTGCCGGTAAAACCGGAACGGTAATCAAGCTGGGGGCGCAGGGGTATAAAGACAAGAAGAAGAAATATCGTGCCCTGTTTGCGGGAATGGCGCCGGCGACAGCCCCGAAACTGGTGATGGTGATTGTATTCGATGAGCCGCGTAAAAATGGATTTTACGGGGGGCAGGTAGCAGCCCCCGTCTTCTCTGAAGTGATGGGGCATGCGTTGAGACTGTTGAATGTTGCTCCTGACAAAAAACACGCCAAAGCAGAGCTGCAGGTGGCGAGTGCCGGAGGTGTGCAATGATGCCGGCGACACAGCTGTCAAACACCACCCGGCTTGGAGAACTGCTTGATGGATTGCAGCCGGAACTGGCGCAGCTTGCGGTCACTGCTCTATCACTGGACAGCCGCAGGCTGACTCCAGGATCGCTGTTCATTGCGCTCACGGGAACCCGTGAGCATGGACTCGATTATCTGCAACAGGCGGTTGATGCCGGATGCGTTGCTGTGGTGGCTGAAATCGATGACGAATGGGGTAGAGAGCGCATCGAGGCATTGAATGCCGCTATCCCCGTGATTGCCGCCGAAAAAGT
>JAUVEG010000276.1 GCA_030594925.1 Gammaproteobacteria bacterium | reverse complement strand
GTGCGCGGCTTCACCCGCACCCTGCTCAAGCAACAGCGAAAAGCCCTTGCCAACCAGCTTCTTCGCCACCTCCGGCGTCATTGCAACGCGCTTCTCGCCTGCAACACTCTCTTTGACAACCCCTATTCTCATGGACGCTATTTTCTTTATATAAAAACGTTTTCTATTATTACGCGTGTGACGGCGCGACTCAACCGGAATTTATCTGTGATACTATTTTCTCTGCAATAAACGTAAGGAAGCTCTGATTTTTTTGTCATTGTGAGCGTAGCGCGGCAATCTCCCGGTATTGAATCAAACACCTGAGATTGCTTCGTTCCTCGCAATGACAAGGCAATGACGAATAACCAGTGCTTCCGTAACACTTCAATCTCTCCGTGCAGAAAGCAACATGAGCGAGCAACCACGCCTTCCCTATTTCCCGGTCTCTTTTTTCTCCATGATCATGGGGCTCTCCGGTTTTACTCTGATGATGATGAAGGTCGAGGAGCTTGGAGTGATTGCATACGCTCCTGTTGAACTCTCGGCCGCGCTCACCATTGCGCTGTTTCTGGTACTGCTCGGCACCTATACGGCAAAGCTCATCCGCCACCCGGATGCCGTGCGTGCAGAGCTTGACCACCCTGTGATGCTGAGTTTTTTTCCCACCATCACCATCAGCCTGATACTCATCGGCACCTTCCTGGCAACCTGGACTCCGACGATTGCCCTGCTCAGCTGGCAGATTGGCGCAGCTGGACAGCTCTTGCTGACACTGCTGATCCTGACGCGCTGGATACATCACGACCATTTTGAGATTCACCACATCAGTCCGGCATGGTTCATCCCGGTGGTTGGAAATATCCTGGTGCCGCTTGCCGGCGTGGAGAATGCATCCATGGAGCTGAACTGGTTTTTCTTCAGCATCGGCCTGCTTTTCTGGATCGTGCTCTTCACCAATATCATGTACCGCATGGTTTTTCATCGTCCCATGGCGGAAAACCTGCTGCCGACGATGTTCATCATGATTGCACCGCCTGCCGTGGGCTTTATCTCCTATCTCAACCTGGTTCCGGATCTGGATAACTTTGCCCGTGTGCTCTATTACAATGCACTCTTCATGACACTGTTGCTGCTGGTGCAGGCGCCCCGTTTCATTAAGATCCCGTTCTCTCTTTCATGGTGGGCCTACTCCTTCCCGCTGGCTGCAGTCACAGTCGCCACGCTGCTGATGTATGAGGAGACCGGCAAGCCCTACTTCCGGCTCATCAGCTATCTGTTGCTGGCGCTGGTGACCGCACTGATCATCTTTTTACTTTACAAGACTTTTCTGGCTGCACGCCGCAACCAGATCTGCTTACCGGCAAAATCCTGAGCGTATTGAGGGTTGATTTGAGTACCCGATTGCCTTTAGCCTTGGGTCATAGTCAGAACCATAGGATGTGCTGAGCTTGCGAAGCGCATCAATCGAATGCTTTGATGCGCCTCGTTCCTCTGCACATCCTATGGGTTGTTTGTCCACCAGATTGAAAACGGCATGATGATGCTTCTCAACTTTTCACGCTATTTTAAGGATTCCCCCGATGCGTCCGGCACAGTTACTGAAAGTTTTTATCCAGGAGTTTCACAGCACCAGCGATGGCCATCACACGCCGGTGATGCTGTGGGGACCGCCCGGTGTTGGCAAATCCCAGATGGTGGCCCAGGCAGCCGCCCAACAGGGAGTTGCAGTCATCGATATTCGTCTGTCGCAGATGGAGCCCTCTGATCTGCGCGGCATTCCATTTCGCAGCGGCGAGCATGTGGAGTGGGCGACACCGGCAATCCTTCCACATGAAAAGCGCCATGGAGAACAGGGCATTCTGTTCCTCGATGAAATCACATCCGCCCCACCCAGCGTCTCTGCAGCAGCATACCAGCTGATTCTTGATCGTCGTTTGGGCGAATACCAGCTTCCCCCCGGGTGGGTTGTTTTTGCAGCAGGCAACCGCCAGGGTGATCGCGGCGTGACATACACCATGCCAGCTCCGCTTGCCAACCGATTCTCCCATTTTGAGGTAGAGACCAATCTCGACGACTGGGTCTCCTGGGCCTATGCCAACGAAATCGATGAACGTATTATCGGTTTTTTGCGCTTTCGTCCTGAACTGCTGTTTGATTTTGACCCGGCGCTCAATCCCGTCGCCTTCCCGTCTCCCAGATCGTGGGAGTTTGCACATCGCGGCCTGCAAAAATTCAGCGGCCATCCCGAACTGCTGCAGTCAACCCTGCAGGCCTGTGTTGGCCCTGCAGCCGGCATCGAACTGCACGCCTTTGTCAACAGCCTGGAGCAGATGCCGGATCTCGATGCGATCGTGGCTGGTGAAGAGGCTGCAGTTCCCGATGAGATCGATCTGCAGTATGCGGTTGCCGCTGCGTTGGTTGGCCGCGCCATCCGCGCCAGTCAGACAACGGACGCAGCTCAGGTCATCGGCAATATTCTCAACTACGCCAATAGATTTCCGCAAAAGGAGATGGGGGTGATGCTGGTCTCGGATATGCACAACGCCATCGGTGAACTGCTGTTCCAGATACCTGAATTTACTGACTGGGCAACGGCAATCGCTGATGTGATGCTGTACGAATGACCGCTGATAGAGTCGAAACCAAACTGGCAGCGGCCCGCACCAGGCTGATTCTGGACAAACCTTTTCTGGGTGCACTGGTGCTGAGGCTGCCATTAAAGGCCGCCAACAGCGGCTGGTGTAAAACCACCGCCACTGACGCGCGCCATTTTTACTACAATCCTGAATATATCGAGCAGCTGACGCCCAAACAGACCCAGTTCATGCTGGCGCATGAGGCGCTGCATTGCGCCCTGATCCACTTTGCACGGCGCGGCCATCGCATCAAACACCGCTGGGATCTAGCCTGTGACTTCGCCATCAATCCACTGCTCATCGAGGATGGCCTGACACCGCCGCCGGACTCCCTGTGGATGGACCAGTACAAGGGAATGACGGCAGAGGAGATCTACCCGCTCATTGAAGAGCATGAGGAGATGGAGACCCTCGACCAGCATCTC